>JALVSV010000057.1 GCA_027024125.1 Methylothermaceae bacterium
GTATTAAACCAAGGTAACAATGTGAATGCTCAGGGGATTGGGGGATGGCAGAAAATTTGACTTGGTTCGGGAGGGAAACACCCATCCATGGGATCGCAACGTTCCCGAAGGAAATATGCATTGGCATGCTCGAAAAATTCACGGTCTGGAATTATTTTTGCCGCCATCGGCCGTCATGGGTTTGAACCCACCAGCCTGATTCGGCATTGGCAATCCAGCGTTTTGCAAAGGTTTGCTGGATTTCGTCGCGCCACTCAGGATGCCCATTGGCACGCGCGATAGCCTCGTAAAGAGCCTTACGGTCCTTGTTTTCCGCCGCAACCAGGCGCTCGACGGCGGTCCGTGATTTCAGGGGGATCTTGTCTTTGTGCAAGACGGCTATCAGGCCGTTATTGGCATAGCCGACCCAGCCCTTCACCAGGTATTGCCGCAGCTTGGGAAAACGGCGTTCCATGGAAGCCTTGATTGCACGGATTTCGGGAGTGTCGATATTGATGTTGGCGTCGGCGCGGGCGCTGCCTATTCCCAGAAGATCAAGCAAAGTGAGACGGATTCGATAAGCGTGGTAGCCGGCCTCGGGTGGTTGTTCCGGAGTGCCGCTTTTTTGGATGTCCTGGATGATCTTGTCCGCTGCCTTTTCTGCGGCTGCGGCCGGGAAGTAGATATTAATGGTCACGCACGAAGCGATACCCAGAAACAGCATCCATGGAAACAGCAAGGTTGATTTTTTCATTGGACCACCGGTGTTTGGATTTGGGTGATGCGGGCCAGGCGTTTCAGGAGGGTCGGCCAGTCGATGCGACGATTATAGCCGATTACGTCAATTCTAGGCAGCCCGGCACCTGTGACGATGTAATACCCATTTGGAGCCGGAGCGACCCCCCGTAACGTGCAAACATTATTAGCCAGCTTCAATCCCAAACCGATACGATCATAATTGAATTCCTCGAAGAATCGTAGAAACGTTCTCGACAAAAGTCCTGTCGCGCCTCCCCCACCGAGGTCGGTCAGGTTCTCAATGGCCTGCTGACTGATGCGGTGTTTGGAAGTATCGTTTGTGGGTGTTCCAATCCATGCGTCGAAGGAGACTGGGCGCCAGTTCTCCAGATATAGTGACTTGATATAGCCTTCCACCCGCCCGGCAATCCTGCCGAAGGAAAAATGATGAGTGATCAGTTCCAGGTCAAGACCATGAAAGGAAATATCGGACTGAAGGCGGGGAAGAACGCCGAACAGGTCCGTTATCACCAGATTTTCGATGGTGACGGTGCCATCGAAGACCTTGACGGTGATCTTGCCATCCAGTTTCAAGGTGTGCGTATAGTGGTCGTATCTGACTCCGGGAATATCTCCGGACAAGGTGCCCGCCAGTGGGGGGAATCCTAAGACCCGGGTCAGCAGTTCCAGGGAGATTGCCTGTATTTTGCCTGCCAGTTGGATCTTTGGTGTGGAGACGGCATCAAGCAATTCAAATCGATCAAGCAATAATTTGCCGTCCAGGATAGGTATGTGTGCCGGTTGCAGCAGGCGTATATCGTCACCTGTCAGGCGCAGGAACAGATCTGCTTTCCCTACAGGAATCGCATAGATGTGACCAGCATCCCAACTGACCCGGGAAGTGGGGAATAAGTCCAAATGGTCCTTGAATGTGCCTTGCCACTGCAGGTGGGCATTTAATTGTTTGACACCAACGCGGTGTTCCCCATCACTGACGGTGACTCTGTCGAGATAGAGATATCCTTGCTCAGGTGCATCCTGGCGGACACTTAACAGACCTCGTGCTTGCCCCGTTTTGACATCGATAGCCTCCCAATTGCTTCCTTCAAGAAAGGGGAAGCCATACAACCGGTAGGCTGAAGGCAGATTGATCTGGTAATTGGCGTCCAAAACAGAAATTATACCGTTATCTATTTGTCCCTTAAAATCAACAAAACAACAATCAAGTTGTCTAAACCAGCCATTCCAGAATTTAAGATATCCCTGTTTCCAGACAAACCTGGAATTGAGTTGAAGTGGATTGTTCCTCAATGGGAGATAGATGGGTAGAAAAAGAACCTCACCCTGGTCCATTGTGGCATCAAGCTGCCCCAACCATCCTTGATTTCCATGTTTGGCCTCAAGTTTCAACGATAACCGAAGATGTTCCGTGACCCGGCTGAAGTCTGCGTCATGTAGGGAAACCTTCCTGGAATCAAGCATCAGGTGCAGGCCGGTCGGCTGAGCTTTACCTTTTAAAAGCAACGACATTCCCAATTCACCGGAAATCTCTTTTATCCATTCAAACGGTTTTGACCACAAAGGCTTGAGCCAGCGGATATCCATAGCCTGGCGTTTCGTATTGGCCCTGAATTCCCACCTGCTGCCTTGCATTACGTAGTTCAGGCGCCACCTGGAGTCATTGAAATCCAATGGATCTATGTCCAGGGTTTTACTGCCGTCCTGGGTGAAATCGTAACGAAACAGTCCATTGACGGAACCATCGAGGCGGGGCAATCTCCCTGACAGCCGTCCGCCAGGACAACGCAGAAAAAGGGTCGAGGGGTTGTCATACCGGCAGTTCAGCATCAGGGAATTCACCTGCCAGGGAGGAGTGGTAAAGAGGAGCCTACTGACTGACAGCGACCAGTGTCCGGGGTGAAGGCTGCCCTCGAGCAATTGCATTTCCACCGGACCATAAAACATCCGATCGAGATGCAACCCCAAATAGGCAGCACCACCTACCAGAGGGAGCAGGGAAAGTAAAATCCAAATAACAACCCGGACAGGCAGGTTCAATAAGACACCGACAGAGATGATTTCAGGCAGGGAAGACGCCGGTGGAGAGATACCTGTCTCCACGATCACAGATGATGGTGACAATGACGGCGTTTTCCACCTGTTTAGACAGTCTCAAGGCCGCGGCAACGGCGCCTCCTGAAGAGATTCCGCAAAAGATACCTTCCTGTGCGGCCAGTTGCCGTGTGGTATGCTCGGCTTCTTCCTGGCTGACGTCTATGATGGCATCCACTCTCGAAGGGTCGTAGATCTTCGGCAGATATTCCTGCGGCCAGCGGCGAATCCCGGGGATTTTCGCTCCTTCGCTCGGCTGGACGCCGATGATCTCGATTGCAGGATTTTTTTCCTTGAGAAACATGGAGGTGCCCATGATAGTTCCAGTCGTCCCCATAGAGCTGACGAAATGGGTCACGGCACCCAAGGTATCACGCCAGATTTCCGGGCCGGTTCCCTCATAATGAGCTCTTGGATTGTCCGGATTGGAGAATTGGTTGAGAACCTTGCCTTCACCATTGGCCGCCATGCTGTCGGCCAGATCCCGGGCCTGCTCCATACCGCCATCGGCTGGCACCAGGATGATCTCGGCGCCGAATGCCTTCATCACTGACCGCCGTTCCACACTCATATTCTCTGGCATGATCAGAGTCATCCGGTAACCCTTGATTGCCGCCACCATGGCAAGAGCAATTCCGGTATTGCCACTGGTGGCTTCGATCAGCCGGTCGCCGCTGTCGATTTCGCCCCGGGCTTCGGCATGTTTGATCATGCTCAATGCCGGTCGGTCCTTGACCGATCCAGCCGGGTTGTTGCCTTCGAGCTTGGCCAGGATCACGTTATTGGTCCTGCCTGGCAGGCGCTGTAGTCTGGCCAGTGGGGTATTGCCAACAAAAGCCTCGACGGTAGGAAAGTGGGAGGGATCAATATTTGACATATTCGTTTCTTTGATGATTATGGCGAGCACACGGGCTTTTAAATTGTCAGTCAGCTCGATAAATTATACCATCACTCACCCTTGTCACCTGACTGGTCGATCTCTTATGTCTCGAGTAGAACTCCTCTCTCCCGCCGGCACCCTGAAACACCTGCGTTACGCCTTTGCTTATGGTGCCGATGCCATCTATGCAGGACTGCCACGGTATAGCCTCAGGGTCCGGAATAACGAATTTAATCTGGAGACCATTAGGGCAGGCATCGCAGAAGCCCACGATCAGGGGAAGAAGTTTTATCTTGCGGCCAATGTCCTGCCCCACAACAGCAAGGTTGGTACGTTCATCCGGGATTTCGAAGCCATCGTCACAGCAGGGCCCGATGCCCTGATCATGGCGGATCCCGGTCTGATCATGCTAGTGCGTGAGACCTGGCCCGATATGCCAATTCACCTGTCGGTTCAGGCCAACACCATGAACTACGCTGCGGTTAGATTTTGGCAAGGCATAGGGATCGAAAGAGTCATCTTGTCACGTGAATTGTCACTGGAGGAGATCGAAGAGATTCGTCAACGATGTCCGGACATGGAACTGGAAGTCTTCGTGCATGGTGCCTTGTGTATCGCCTATTCAGGACGTTGCCTGTTGTCGGGGTATTTCAACCGCCGTGATCCCAACCAGGGTACCTGCACCAATGCCTGTCGCTGGAAATATTCTGTTCAGACGGCCGATGCGGGTGGCGTGGAGCGCCATCCAGCCGCCGATCAACCGTATCTGTTGGAAGATCCGGGTCGCCCTGGAGAATATATGCCGATCCTTGAAGACCAACACGGGACTTATATCCTCAATTCCAAAGATCTAAGAGCGGTCGAGCATGTCGGCCGGTTGCTCAGCATCGGTGTGGACTGTCTCAAGATCGAAGGTCGGACCAAATCCCATTACTATGTAGCACGTACCGCCCAAGTCTATCGTCGGGCTATCGACGATGCGGTGGCAGGAGAAACATTCGACGCCACTTTGCTGGGCATTCTGGAGAACCTGGCCAATCGGGGTTACACCGACGGTTTTTATCAGCGCCATCATAGTCACGAATATCAGAATTATCTTCATGAGGCCTCCCGCAGTCATCGCCAGCAGTTCGTGGGAGAAGTGCAGAGCTTCGATCGTAACAAGGGAATGGCGGACGTTCTGGTGAAGAACAAATTACGGCAGGGTGACAGGATAGAATGGATCTCTCCTGATGGAAACCGTGATCAAGTGGTGGAATACATGGAAGATCCCGACGGTAACCACCTTCGTGAAGCCCCCGGTGGGGGATGGCGGATACGGCTACCTGTTGCAAATGCCAGTCGTTTTGATTTGTTGGCAAAATATCTGTGAACCAGCTCTGCAAATCCTTCAACCCAATCAACCACGTTCTTGACTGGAATTTATCTGACAAACCCGAAGCGAACGGGATTTGAGTCGGCGATGAACCCCATGATATTCCATTGAATATAAATGGGTTATGAGTGGCGTGAAATCCAATCCATACCCTCTTCTAATCCCTCGTCAAACCCTGATTCTAATTCTTCTTGGTTGAGCTCGAGGCTCTATCACATCCATGAGAGCTGCTATGCTTAATCTAATTTGTAGATCAGTAATCCGTGTGGCTGAGGTAATGGATGCAGAGATAGAGTTCCCTGAGATGGAGTTTCATCGAGAAGAATTCTTGTCATTGCATATTCCTATAGGCCTGGAAGAACAGTCCTATGACTATCTCACCCGCCAGGTCAGTCGTCACCCCAAAACCCTTCCCTATCATCTGTGCCGTATCAAGGTTGCGATTACTCGGCATGAAGAGGCTGTCTACGGTGCCCTTATCGATCTGATCTGGGTGCTGGAAGACAAGGGACGGAATCTGCAAAAAAGAATGGTATCGGCAGCGCGTAAATGGTTATCCGAAGACAGGTACGACCTGTTGACACAGTATCTGTTCCACCGAATGCCATGCTCTTCACTACCATTTTCCCATTGTTCGGTTCTTCATGATGGAAGCTGGGGTGACGTTGAATTCCTGGTCGAACCTCAGTCCGCTAGATCTGCCGGGATCGATTTGCTGCAAGTGGCGAACGATTGCCTGGAGTTGGGGCAAATCGATCAGGCCAGTGAGATCCTGGAAGATCTGGTCAGCCGCCTGCCGGAAAACTCACAGGCACGTCAGGCACTTTTGGAAATCTATCGGGCAACCAGGGATACGGAGCGCTTCCTTCGCAGTTACAGGGCTCTAGAAACCCAGGGCCATCTGGATCCTGCCTGGCGGGAAGCCTTTGAGACATTCAAGGTCCAGGGTTTTTGATGATTGATGAATAAGGAACCTCTAAAAATAGCCATCCTAGGCCCCAAGACACGATTCAACGATCTGTTGCACCAGTTCGTGAAACGCGATTATCCACTGGGAACAGTGGTGGACCCCGAACAGGCAGATGTGTGTATCGTCGATCTGGATGGTTTCGATATCGAGGGATTATTGCTCAGCCAACGACAACGCATGCCCGATCAGCCAATGATCGTGCTTTCCTTGCACCAGCCTGATGATGACACTTGTTTATGGCTTAAAAAACCCCTTCAGTCCAGACAACTGGCTGAAGCTCTGGAGACGATCCGCAATTCCAATGGGATTGTGAAGGAGACTGACAATGTCAAAATCGTCACCGCCACAAATCAGGAAACGCGTTTGAACCAGGCAGCTCAAAAACTGGCTGTCAAACACAAAGCCAATTTCAAAGCGGTTAACACGGTCATTGCTTCCGCGACCAAGTACTATGAGCCAGTGGAATATTTGCAGGGTTTATTGATCAAGGCCTATCGCCAGGCGGTCACCACTGGCATCACCCTACGAATCGACACAGGATGGGAACCTATTTTCATCTATCCTCACAAACGTCTGGTATGGGTGGATGCCGATGACCAGCAATTACAGGCATTCTGCCATCTTTCCATCAGAAAATTCACCCATCTCACAGGTGAACTGGCATCTGGACCTAGTATTACACCTGAGCTCAATACCGACGGCGACAGCATCCCAGACGGCAGTCAGAGCATGGAAGCCTTCCTGTGGAAAGTCAGTTGGTGGAACTCATCCGGGCGTCTCCCCAGAGGTGTGAAGTCCGGTAATCCCATCCGTTTGAGACGCTGGCCCAATCTGACCCGTTTGTGGTGCCCGACCAGTGCTTTGCGCATCGCTGCACTCTTGTATCACGCTGCCAGGACACCTAAAGAAGTCGTGAAACACCTTGGATTGCCAGAGTCTGATGTCTATAGCTTCATCAGTGCTTCACGTGCCATAGGACTGATAGAGAGGGTGGATGAAAAGGAGGCCGCCCCGACGGACCTGACTGAAGGTGAAGAACAAAGTCTCGGTTTACGGCCCAAACACACGCCTGTTGGAAGTCATGGTGGTTTTCTGGGAAAGATTTTGCGTAGTTTGGTGGGGGGGTGATCGAGCAATGGCACTATACAACAAATTGATTTTCACAGGACCGGTAGGCGCAGGTAAAACCACGGCAATTGCCAGTCTGAGCGACGAACCGCCGGTACGGACCGATGCGCTGGCCAGCGATATGACCCAGAATCTCAAACCAGCCACGACGGTGGCCATGGATTACGGCGTCATGACTCTGGAAGGCGGGGGGAAACTCCATCTCTATGGCACCCCAGGGCAGGAACGATTCAATTTCATGTGGGAGATCCTGAGTCAAGGAGGGATCGGCGTGATTCTGCTGATTGATAACAACGGCAACGATCCGTTTCACGATCTTCGATTCTTCCTGAACCGTTTTCGCTCGTTCATCGACGAATCAGGGTTGGCGATCGGGATCACCAGAATGGATCTAAAGGCAGACCCAACCTTGGAAGCCTATCACAAGGAAATAGACAAGTTAGGGTTTCGGGCGCCGATTCTGGAAGTGGATGCGCGTCGACGGTCAGATGTATCCCTGCTGGTACAGTCATTACTGTTTCATCTGGATCCCGGTCTGGAGGTGGAGGAAGAAGATGTCCGATTCGCAGTTTCATGAACAAAAATATCTGCTTCCCACACCGGGTGGAGCCTTTTATGCCGTTGCCGATTCCATGGTCAATCCACCAAGAAGGTTCCTTCGCCATTTGCTGAGTTATTCCCAGACCCCGAGGATGAACCCCGAGACGTTGAACCAATGGGCCGGCGAAACAGACCTGGAGAGTTCACAGGAGGTGCTGCGCCGTATTCAGTCAAAGCGATGGGTGCAACTGCTTGATCAGCCTATGGATGTTTTGCAAGAACCGCTTGAGGATATTCTTCCTGGCCTGCTGTCGAATCTCTCCGAGAATGGCAAGGCATTGCTGGCCGACCAGCAGGGTTTCTATCTGGGAAGCAGCGGTTTCCCTCATGAATCTGCAGAAGAGCTTGCTGCTTTGAGCGCCGATCTCATGAATCTCCAGCAGCGTCACCGGGGGTTGTTGCTCAACAATCTGAATTTGGGCAGTCAGGCGTGGGGGGTGGTGGATGCAGGCGGCCATACGCGCCTCGGTATATGGCCTTTGTACATAGGTAAACAGTGCTTTGCCTTGGTGATGACCGGCATCCCCCATTTCAACCATCCAAGTTTCGTTCATCTGGTATGGACGTTGATGACCCGGTATGCACCGACTCCGTTGACTACATGACTTGATGAAAATGACTTAGGAGGTAAAAAACATGCGTGCGGAAATGTTGACATCCATCTTGAACGAATTGAATGGCACTTCAGCCGATATCGAGGCCTCTGGGGTAATCTCCACCGATGGTCTCATGATGGCAGCGGTTCTTCCCGCCACCATGGATGAGGACAGGGTGGGAGCAATGAGTGCGGCAATGCTTTCGTTGGGAGACCGCACCTCTCAAGAACTGGCGAGAGGAGAATTGGAGCAGGTACTGATCAAAGGCAATCAAGGTTATGTACTGATGACCCATGCGGGCCAGGAGGCGGTACTGACAGTTTTGGCAAAACCCCAGGCCAAATTGGGATTGATCTTTCTTGATGTCAAACGTGCGGCGGAGAACATTTCCAAGCTGATATAACTTTATCACTCAAGGAGGTCGCACATGATCAGCGATATGAATCCGGAGGGCATCGTCGGTGAATACAGTGAGTCCATCATCCAACTTTATGAGATTGGCCCCCGCAAGGTCCTGGTGACCAATAACGAAGTCCCCTATCCCGATGGTCGCCTGATTGTCTCTAGGACCGATACCAAAGGAATCATCACCCACGTCAATCGATCGTTCGTGGAAATGTCTGGCTATAGCGAAGAGGAATTGGTTGGAGCACCCCACTCAATTTTGCGCCATCCCGACATGCCCAGAGCCGCTTTCAAGGATCTCTGGGATACCATCACAGAAGGCAGGATATGGCAGGGATATGTCAAGAATCTACGTAAGGATGGTGGCTTCTATTGGGTCAAGGCCACGGTGATCCCCAATATCAGAAAGGGCCGGATTGTGGGATATACTTCGGTCAGGCGCAAGCCCGATCGTCGCAGGGTCGAGGAGTGTATTCCTCTGTATGCCTCCATGAAGAAAAAAGAGCAGGAGGGAAGCCAGTGAGTTACAAGTTCACCGTGAGTCCGGATTTCAGCCCCGATTACCTTTCCGGATGGTTCATTTTCAATACCTGGCTGCAACGCGCCCTAGGTCGATCTTTTCATCTGGAAATGATGGACAATTTCCAGCAATTGCACCAAGCGATCGATGAAGACCGGATCGATTTGATCTACGCCAATCCCTATGATGCATCCATGCTGGTGCGCGACAAAGGTTTTGTCCCCCTGGTGAAACCAAGAGGGGGCGCTGATGAAGCAGTGATTGCAGTCAGAGCCGACAGTGACGTCGATGCTGTGGAATCGTTATTTCCAGGGATCAAGGTGGCCAGTACCGATGATCCCGATGTCCATCTGATGGGTATGATCATGCTTGAACCTGCCGGACTCAGCCATGACAGCATGGAAATCAAGCAATGCGACAACTATGTTTTAGTCGCGAAAGCGCTGTTGAAAGGAGAGTGTGAAACGGGGATCTTCCTGGACAAAGCCTTCGATGAACTCAGTCGACCTATTCAAAGCCAGTTGCGTGCGTTGGTGCGTAGTGAAATTCAAGTCATACATCATTCCTTGATGGCAGGGCCCCGTTTACAGGCGGAAGTCGGAAACCTGCGCCGTGTTCTGTCTACCATGGAAATTGATCCCAAAGGACAGGGTGTATTGGAAGGATTGGGGGTGTCCGGTTGGGATTTGGTTGATGAAGAAGAGACCGAGTTCATGATCGATTTGATGGAAACCCTGACTTACAGCCCTGATTGAACTCAATCTTTGTTGTCCAATTCCATAAAGCACCAGCGGACTTCAGGAACGGTTCGTTTGATTCTTTCTTCAAGCGAGTTGATGTTAGGAATTACCTCGCCGACTCGGAGTTCCTCCGACATACCGATTTTCGCAGCGACCATGATATCCGGCCCAAATTGAAGCGTGATCAGATTCCATAATTTCGTCACATTCGGATCCTCGTTGATGACCTTTTTGATCACCATTTCCAGTTCAGGTTCTGCCGAGCGTCCTACCAACAAGGTTTTGATATGGGAGGCTACGAATACCGAGACTGCCACAAGCACTGCGCCAATGGCAATGGACCCCAGAGCGTCATAAACGGTATCGCCGGTTGTGGTGGCCAAACCCAGGCCAATCAGGGCAAAGGTTAGACCCACCAAGGCAGCGATGTCTTCCCCAAGTACCACCACCAATTCCGCATTGCGGGTGGTCTTTAGCCAGTCCCAAAGTGATCTGTCGCCTCGCAAGGGAGTGATCTGGGCAATGCAACCTCTCAGGCTGAGGGCCTCCAGGATGACCGAGACCGCCAGAACCACCAGCCCCACCGAGGGTTGGTGCAAAGGCTCACTGCTTGACAATTTGTGCCAACCTTCATAAATGGAAAACAGTCCGCCAACGCTGAACAGCAAGATGGCTACGATAAAACTCCAGAAATAGCTCAACTTGCCGTAGGCCATGGGATGTTCTGCATCAGCCGGCCTTTGCGACTGATGAATTCCAAGATACAGTAGCATCTGGTTGCCACAATCGGCAAAAGAATGGATGGCTTCAGCCGTCATACTGCCTGAACCGGTAAAAAAGGCAGCCCATGTCTTGGCCAAAGCGATACCCAGATTGGCTAGAAATGCGTAAAGAATGGCCTTGTGGCTGTTTGAAGACGAACTCATGATTGATTCTTGAATTTTTTATGGATGACAGAGTCCAAATTGACGAATTATTTTTGCTTTTGAGGCAATATTTGCCCTAAAATCGGCCAACTATAGTAAGTTTGCCCCGTACAGGGTGACGAGGGATACTCCGTTGCCTCTTTCTATGGACATCGATTGACAGGAACTACCTAAATCATTATGCAGGCAAGTCAAATATACGTACAGAATCTGGAGAAACATCTGGCTGAAGAGAATCCATTGTTGGTGGATGTGGCCAAGAATTTCCAGACCCTCGACAATGTTGCAAACGACCTTGGATTGCTCAGACCCGAACAGTCCACGGCCAGGCAGATTCCTTGGTGGCCTTTGATATCCATTTTGGGACTGTTTTCTGCCGGGAAATCCACTTTCATCAATCATTTTCTAGGACAAAAAGTCCAAAGATCGGGTGTTCAGGCGGTCGACGACAAGTTTACCGTATTGTGTTACAGCCCTGATAGCGAAGTGAAGACCTTACCCGGTCTGGCACTGGACGTCGACCCCAGATTCCCCTTCTACCAGATCAGCCAGGAGATTGAAGAGGCGATCGAAGGCGAGGGCAAGCGCATCAACGCTTATCTGCAGCTGAAGACCTGCAACAGTGAGAACCTCAAGGGAAAAATCCTGATCGATTCTCCGGGTTTCGATGCCGATGCCCAAAGAAGTGCGACATTGAGGATCACCAAACACATCATCGACGTGTCGGACCTGGTGCTGATCTTTTTCGATGCCAGGCGTCCCGAGCCCGGTGCCATGCGAGATACCCTGGAATATCTGGTGAAGACCTCCGTCGATCGCTACGATTCGGAAAAATTCATCTATATTCTCAACCAGATCGACGTGACGGCCCGCGAGGACAGCTTGGCCGAAGTGGTCGCTGCATGGAAGAGCGCCATGGCAGAAAAGGGGCTCAATGTCACTCACTTCTATACTATCTATGCGCCGGACGTCGAAGTAAAGGCCGAGCACGAATATGTCAAGCAGCGTCTGGAGGCTCGAAGGAACCGCGACTTGGCGGAAATCCATAAGCGTATGAAGCAGGTGGAGGTGAAACGTGCTTACCGGATTCTCAACACCTTGGACCTGACCACCAAGGAGCTCAAGGACCAGGCCATTCCGATACTGATGAAGGCTCTCATGGGTTGGCGTAACTGGACCTTGCGGCTGGATACATTTGTCTTTGCGGTTTTGGTTGCGGGCATCGTCTATGCGGGTCTGATCACCGGCTTTCTGTTCAACCCCCTGGCTGATGCCATCGCAGTGGGCGCAGGAATGGTGGTCCTGATGCTGTTTCACATGATCGTTTCCAGCCTGTTCAAGATGTATTACCGTAGCTGGTTGACCAAACGCCAGAAACAACTGGGGTTACGCTTCAACCTGGTGCGCGCTTTCAATCAATGTGCAAATTGGCGTCTTTATGCCACAGGCAAGGTCAAAGGCTGGAGTGAAAAGGTGCGTAAGGAACTGGATGACATCATCAATCGTGCGGATATCCTCATCCAGCGCCTGAACGACCAGATGACCAACCCTTCCGGAAAACCGGAAGAGCTCAAAAAACCCCAAGTGGTGGAAGAAGCCGTTTCTTGACGGACAACAATTGATCAAAAGGACTTCAGGGCAGGCTCCGTCTCCTATTCAGGCCGGGGCAGGTGTTCCGCTTCGAAAAACGCCGTGAATACTTCCCTGTAGGCTCCACGCCGGCCTCCCTGCCGGCGAGGCTTTCGAATCAGACCACCTGCTCCTGCAATCAATCGTTTGCATGTTTAAATGACGTTGTCCTGGACTTCAGGGGCCGCAAATTTGCGGCCCTTTTTATTTATGTTAGATTTCGAAGGTGGTCTCCAGCTTTCTGGCGACAGAAAGGTTTTTGAGGCGTATATATCCTGGCAGGCCATCGACATAAGGGGGATAGGCCTCGCCAAAAGTCAATGGGCGTAGATAGTGTTGGCAGGCTTCAGTGATACCGAAACCATCTTCGCTGATGAACCCTTCGGGCATCTTTTTTTCCACGTTGGCGATTTTCTCCAGAGGGGCGCGGTCTATCTTCCACTCATAAGGTTCGTCCGATACCCGAACGATCACGGGCATGATGGCATTTTCACCCGCGATGGCCATTTCCACTGCAGCCTTGCCGACACCATAGGCCTGTTCCATGTCGACTTCGGAAGCGATATGTCTTGCCGATCGCTGAAGATAGTCGGCCACCGCCCAGTGGCAGCGAAATCCCAATTCGTTATAAACCATTCTGGCAACGACAGGAGCGACGCCCCCAAGTTGGGTGTGGCCGAAGGCATCCTTGTACCCTGCGTCCGCAAGGAACCCGCCATCTGGATTCTTCACTCCCTCAGATACCACGACCGAACAATAACCGTGTTTCTCCACGGTCTCCCTGACCCTTTTCAGAAACTGCTGCTGATCGAATGGAATCTCAGGAAACAGGATGATGACCGGAATCGCCAACGCTTGTGACGATGCCAGTCCTCCGGATGCGGCGATCCAGCCTGCATGACGCCCCATTACCTCGAAGACGAACACCCTGGTGGAAGTAGCGCTCATGGAGGCAACATCCAGGCTGGCTTCGAGGGTCGAAAGGGCGACATATTTTGCAGCCGAACCAAATCCTGGACAGTTGTCGGTGATGGGCAGATCGTTATCTACCGTTTTGGGAATGTGAATGGCGCGAATCGGGTACCCCAAAGTCTCTGATAACTGGGATATCTTGTGACAGGTGTCTGCGGAATCGTTACCTCCATTGTAAAAAAAATACCCTATGTCATGGGCACGGAAGACTTCGATCAAGCGCTCGTATTCGGCACGGTTCTCTTCCAAGCCTTTCAGCTTGTAACGACAAGAACCAAATGCAGCTCCAGGGGTGTAACGTAATGCCGCAATGGCCTGTTGTGACTCCTGACTGGTATCGATGAGGTCTTCGGTCAACGCACCCACAATACCATTTCTGCCAGCGTAGACCGTGCCGATCTGGTCTGGAAAACGGCGTGCCGTTTCAATGACCCCACAGGCAGAAGCGTTGATGACTGCAGTGACACCACCGGATTGAGCATAGAAAGCGTTTTTGGCTGTCATTGTGTTTTCCTATCAGGGTTCTTCGGAAGAAAAAGGGATAGAGCTGGTTCGTTGGTGCTGAGAATCGATGTAATGTCTCATCTGTTGATTTCTATCCCCTTGGCCGGAAAGCCAATACCCGTCCTTGAAGATCTCCAAAGGACGAAAATTGGTTTTGTAGCTCATTTTGGCACAATTTTCGATCCAATAACCCAGGTATAAATACTGAAGTTCCAATCTTCTTACCGCTTCTATTTCAGCCAGAATGGCGAAGGTCCCAAGACCACGCCTGCTTTGGTTGGGATCGAAAAAGGTATAGACCGCCGACAACCCATCCTCAAGCAGATCGGCCACCGCCACCGCCAGCAGGGCTTTCCCGAGCCGAAACTCATAAAACAGGGTTTCACACCATGGGCAGGTTATGAAATCAAGATAGTCCTCAGGACTGGAGTCCACCATATTGCCATCTTGATGACGCGCCTGGAGATAACGGATATAGAGATCGTAATGTTCCTGGTAAAACTCCGGCGAGCGGGCGATCACCTTCAAATCCTGGTTGCGGTGCCAGGTTCTCTTCTGACACCGCTTAGGGATGAAACGGTCCACAGGTATCCGTGCCGGTATACATGCATGACAGCTGGAACAATGTGGGCGGTAGATCAGGCAGCCGCTGCGCCTGAACCCCTGAGCCACCAGTTGGCTATACGTATGGATGGTGAGCGTCTGGTCAGGGGAGAGAAACAAAAACTGGGAGATTTCCCCTGACAGATAATCACAGGGATGAGACTGGCTGAGAAAGATTTCGGGAATATTCATGCCGACTTCCACGCATCGCTGGCACAGCACTCCTGACACCAACGTTGAATTTGCTTGATGAACCGAGATCTGGGTATTTCCTCTGCCCCCATACTTAGCAGGTGATTGGTGCGCACCTGGCAGTCGATGAGGGCGTAATTCCATTGTTGCAACCACCGGGTCAGATGGACAAAAGCAATTTTGGAAGCATTGCTGTGCCGGTGGAACATCGACTCGCCGAAGAAGACCCGGCCGATGGCAACACCGTACAATCCGCCGGCTAGCGTGCCCTCATACCAGCATTCAACGGAGTGAGCGTGGCCCAGGCTGTGAAGATTCAGATAAGCCGTCTTCATTTCCGGGGTGATCCAGGTGCCGGTCTCGTCACGCCGTGGGCCAGAGCATGCCTCGATCACCTGATCGAAAGCCTGATCATAGGTGAGGCAATAGCGCCCTTGTTTCAAGACCTTCTTTAAGCTGCGTGAAACTTTCAGCCGATCGGGAAATAACACCAGTCTTGGATCAGGTGACCACCAGAGAATGGGTTCGCCCGGGTTGTACCAGGGGAACACACCATGACGATAGGCGCGAAGCAGGCGGGGTGGTGAGAGATCCCCCCCGACAGCAAGCAGACCGTCGGGTTCTTCCAGGGCCTGCTCCACTGGCGGGAAGTCGTCGTAAGGATGTCTTGGATCGAGTAACTTCAGCATAGGTCGAGGCGTTACTGCTGATCAAGATACCTTTCTGCATCCAGTGCGGCCATACATCCGGTGCCTGCAGAAGTGACCGCCTGGCGGTATACCGGATCGGCGACGTCACCGGCGGCAAAGACACCGGGAATACTGGTGGCGGTGGCATTGCCCTGATTGTCTCCGTTGCCCTTGACCTTGATATATCCATGATCGAGTTCGAGTTGCCCCTCGAAAATACCGGTATTGGGGGTGTGACCGATGGCGATAAAGACGCCGGTCACCTTGATCACCTTGGTTGTATCCTCCTTGACATGCCTGATCCGGAGGCCCGTGACACCGTTGTCGTCACCCAGAATCTCATCCACCACATGATTCCATTCGATACTGATATTGCCCTCTTCGACACGTTTCATCAGACGGTCGATGAGAATTTTTTCGGCCCTTAATTGATCACGTCGATGAATCAGGGTGACATGAGAGCAGATGTTAGACAGGTAAAGAGCTTCTTCAACTGCTGTGTTTCCACCGCCGACAACCGCAACCGGCTGGTCCTTATAGAAGAAACCATCACAGGTGGCACAGGCAGAAACTCCCCGTCCCTTGAATTTTTCCTCCGATGGCAACCCAAGATATCTGGCAGAGGATCCTGTGGCGATGATGAGGGCATCGCAGGTATAGGTACCTGAATCACCCTTTAGGGTGAATGGGGGGGTCGACAGATCGGCGCTATGAATATGGTCGAAAATCATTTCAGTATTGAAGTTCTCGGCATGAAGGCGCATCCTCTCCATCAGTTCCGGGCCCTGGACCCCCTCGGGTTCGCCAGGCCAGTTTTCCACGTCGGTGGTGGTCATCAATTGCCCACCTTGTTCGATTCCGGTGATCAGGACCGGTTTGAGATTGGCGCGGGCGGAATAGATCGCAGCGGTATAACCGGCAGGGCCGGAACCCAGGATCAACAGACGGCAATGTTTGGTGGTCGTGCTCATGTTGGTCTATGCTCCCCTTAAGAAGATGAAACGATCAATAGTATCGCCGGCCATGTGCTCTAAGGCAAAACGTCTTGTCCCTTGAGCATTCAGGAGCACGCCCTTTAGACTCATAAAGATTGATCGAAGATCATGCGGCCCGCTTCGAACGCCTCGCTGGCGAGGCAACTACGGGAAAAGTGACGGCATTTTCCGAGGCAGATCGCATGCGCCTCGACCTTATCAGGTAACTGAGGCCTGCGTGAGCATGGCTCAGACTTGCCATTCCTGCCATATTCATCAACAATGATCTGTTAAATCTGGAACATCACAGTGTCGACCCACTTGTCACAAACCAAGAAAGCTAATTTTGAAGAGACTGTGGAACGGGTGACTCACGGCTTACGTGAGGTCTGGTTATTGTGCTATTTCGCTCTCGGTCTCTATCTTCTGTTGTCTCTTGTCACCTTCGATCTTGAGGATCCGGGTTGGCGGCATACCGGCAGCGGCCGTACCCTGGCCAATGCTGGAGGGTTGTTTGGCGCCTGGATATCCGATCTGTCCCTGTCGTTTGTGGGCGTGATGGCTTATTTGTTCCCGGTCATGATCGCCTGGCACGGTTGGCTGGTCTATCGGCATCGAGTAGACTCGCGATGGGGTTGGGGAATTCTGGCCCTGCGCTGGTTTGGATTTGTCTTGACGGTTCTGGCAGGAGCCAGCCTGTGCTATATCCATTTCAACCGTACACTCCTGGATCTGCCTGAGACCACCGGTGGCATCCTGGGTGGCGAAATTGGCGAGTGGCTGATGGGACGCTTCGGTGTGATGGGGGCCACACTGGCGCTGTTGGTGCTCTTCCTGGCGGGCGTCACTTTTTTCACTGGCCTGTCCTGGCTCAATGTGATGGAGGTGATTGGCAAGTATGTGCTGATGCTATGGGATACAGGATCCACAGGGTTGGTTCAATGGTGGGTACGACAGAAAAACCGGCAGTCTCTGGGCGATATGGACACGACCGAAGTGACGCCTCCCATGCGAAAAGAACCCAAAGTGGCGCTGGCGCCTGAAGTCGACGACAGCAATACCGAAACCAGGGCGTATTCGCCCGGAACAGAGAATCAATCAGAGGCTATCCCTGGGAATTCGGCGGTCAAAAAGCCACAAAAGAGATCTCTTCGAACCAAGCAGGACACCAACAGCCCGATCATTCGCAAGAAGGCTGCGCCGCGGACGGTAGAGATGGACCTGCCGATGGAAGCTGCCCTGCCGTCCATCGATTTCCTCGAGGAAGCGATTCTGACCACACAGGGATATTCCCAGTCCGATCTCGAATCAATGTCGGCCCAGCTGGAAGCGGTACTGGCCGATTTCGGCGTCAAGGCCAAGGTCAAGGAGGTCCATCCAGGCCCTGTCATTACCCGGTTCGAGATTCAGCCGGGTCCAGGCATCAAAGGCAGCCGGATCTCGAATCTGGCAACCGATCTGGCCCGTTCACTATCGGTACCAAGTGTGCGTGTGGTCGAGGTGATTCCAGGAAAATCCTACGTCGGACTGGAGATTCCCAACCGTGAACGGGAGACCGTCTACCTGCGTGAGATCCTGAGCAGTCGGGAATACCGACAGGCCAAATCGTCAGTCACCCTCGTCCTGGGTAAAGATATTTCTGGCCGTCCCGTGGTGGCCGATCTGGCCAAGATGCCACATTTACTGGTGGCAGGAACCACAGGTTCGGGTAAGTCGGTAGCCATCAACGCCATGATTTTGAGCTTACTCTACAAGGCCACGCCGCAGGAAGTGCGTTTGATCATGATCGATCCCAAGATGTTGGAACTTTCGGTCTATGAGGGCATTCCGCATCTGCTGAGTCCTGTGGTCACCGACATGAAGGAAGCCGCTTCGGCGTTGCGATGGTGCGTTGCCGAGATGGATCGGCGTTACCGCCTGATGTCCGCACTCAAGGTACGGAACCTGGCCGGATATAACCGCAAGGTTCAAGAGGCCATCGAGCGGGGTGAACCGATCAAGGACCCATTCTTCCGCAGCGCCGATATGGAAGAGGGTGGTAGTTGGCCGGTACTGGAACCCATGCCGGTGATCGTGGTGGTCATCGACGAGCTTGCCGACATGATGATGTTGGTGGGCAAGAAGGTCGAAGAACTGATCGCACGTCTGGCGCAAAAGGCCAGGGCCGCAGGGCTCCATCTGATATTGGCCACCCAGAGGCCTTCAGTGGACGTATTGACTGGTCTGATCAAAGCCAATGTCCCCACCCGAATCGCTTTTCAGGTATCGTCCAAAGTGGATTCCCGCACGATTCTCGATCAGGGTGGAGCGGAAACCCTGTTGGGAAGCGGAGACATGCTTTTCCTGCCGCCTGGCACAGGTTTCCCATTGCGTGCCCATGGGGCTTTCGTGGATGATCACGAGGTACTGAGAGTGGTGGAATTTCTGAAGCAGACCGGCCGTCCTCAATATATCGAGGAGATCATCCGATTCCAGGACGATAGCGAAAATCAACCTGGGGAAGGGGAACCTGAAGGGGAAGCGGATGATCTATATGATGAAGCGGTGCGCTTCGTGACCGAAACCAGGCGGGTGTCCATTTCCAGCGTGCAGCGCAAGTTCAAGATTGGTTACAACCGGGCAGCGAGAATCGTCGAGGAAATGGAACGGGCGGGGGTCGTCAGCCCTGCCGAAGGGAATGGTTCTCGTACGGTCCTGGCCCCACCTCCAGTGGAGGATTGAAGATTCCTATGGTCAAAAAAAATTTGGCTTTGCTGATCCTCTTGTGGGTGATCAGTGTGGCTGTTGCAATGCCTCCGCAACAGGATCTCGAGGATTTTCTGGCATCTGTCAGGACCCTTACCGCGGATTTCATCCAACAGACCATCGATGAAAAAGGCAACATCAGCCAAGAAAGTCGTGGCAAGTTCTATCTCAAGCGTCCTGGCAAGTTCCGTTGGACCTATCAGCTGCCTTACCGTCAGGAAATCGTGGCAGATGGGGGCAAGGTCTGGTTCTACGATCCCGATCTGGAGCAGGTCACCGTCAAGACAATTGACAGCGCCTTGGGCTCTGCCCCTGCGCTTCTGCTCAGTGGCCAGCTGAAACTGTCACAGCGTTTCGTGGTAACGGCACAGGGAAAGAAGGACGATCTCTCCTGGTTGGAATTAAAGCCCAAAGATGAAGAGGATGTCTTCAGACGACTGCGGGTGGAGATGAAGGACGGCCGCTTGCATTCCATGGAGTTGGCCGACAACTTTGGCCAGCTGACCCGAATCCGTTTTTCTGAAATGAAACTCAATATCCCCCTGGGCGATGAAATCTTCAAGTTCGTTCCACCCCCTGGTGTGGATGTTTTCGAAGGCTGATGAACGGACCTGAATCCTCGCGATTCCGGCCTCTGGCCGATCGCCTGCGTCCTCTGGCGCTGCAGGATTTTATCGGGCAGAAGCATTTGCTGGCGCCAGGCAAACCATTGTATGAAGCCATCGCCGCAGGGCATCTGCATTCAATGATCCTCTGGGGGCCGCCTGGAACAGGGAAGACCACTTTGGCCCGAATGATTGCACATGTGGTCGATGCGCAAT
>JALVSV010000058.1 GCA_027024125.1 Methylothermaceae bacterium
ACAAAACCGAGCTGACAATGAGACTAAAAAAGAAACCTTGCCTGGCCTCAAGATTTTATTGGTGGATGACGATCCAATCTTGCTTGCCAGGTTTGCCAAACAGTTGCAAGGGGCAGGCCATAAAGTGAGCACGTGCAAGGACGGCCAGGAAGCGCTGTCACTGGTGCTGAAAGATATGCCTCAATTGGTGATTACCGATTGGCACATGAAGCCCATGGATGGATTGCAATTTTGCCGGGCATTGCGCAATTCAGTCGTGGGAAAGGAATTGTTCATCATCATGTTGACCGCCAGCGAAAGCGAAGATGACCTGGTGCAGGCCTTTGATGCCGGTATCGACGATTACGTGACCAAACCGGTCAGTTTCCGTGTGCTGATGGCTAGAATCCAGGCCGGGCAACGTATCCTCACCTTACAGGAGGAACTGCGTCAAGAGCATGCCCAGTTGGAACAAAAAGCCAGGGAACTGGCATTGGCCAACAGACAGCTGGAACAACTTGCCAATACCGATCTTCTCACTGGCCTGCCCAATCGACGGTATGCAATACATCGTCTCAAGCAAGAGCTGGCAGAGAGTAAGCGTTCAGGTTCTGATGTGAGTGTAATGATCCTGGATTTGGATCGTTTCAAGCAAATCAACGACAATTTTGGCCATGAGGTAGGGGACAAAGTACTCGTCCATGCTGCCAGGATTATGAAAAATGCACTCCGCACCTCCGATATCGTCTGCCGTTTTGGTGGTGAAGAGTTTTTGGTGATTGCCCCGTCGACGGATTTGGCAGCGGGTCGTAAATTGGCAGAAAGAATAAGGAGTGCCTTAGAGGTCAATCCGCCGCCAAAACTAGGCCTAAAGCGACTAGTGACAGCTAGCATTGGTTTGGCATCGATTGCCTTGGAGAATGAAGATGAAGTGGATATGATTCGACGAGCCGATCAAGCCCTATATCAGGCAAAAGCAGCCGGTCGCAATCGAGTGGAAGTGAGTCAATGAAGGAAGAATATACTTCATCCTGAGCAATCACATCCATAAGAGAGGTACATCTTCAACAATATAGAATTTTCACTGAAGAGGGGAAATTGCAGAGAGGTATCATCAGGGCAATCGCATGAAGGTTACGCATCCCAGAAGTTTAGCCCGATACCCATCGCAGGTGGAAGCGATCAATCGTCTGGCCTTAATGGTGCCTTTGCGTTTGGTGAGACCGAAGAGAAAGAGGTTGAGGCTAAGGTGTTTGATGAGGGCTGGGTTGTAGGCGGCATATTGGGTTCTAAGGCACATTTGGCCATCGGCAAAGGCGACATCCATACACCAGTGAATGGTGTTCTCCACCATCCAATGCCGGCGGACGGCCTGATCTGGTTGCTCGGCATTGGCGGGCAGACAGCTGATGTAAAACGATGTGGTTGTGGTTTTGCCTTTGATCGTCCGCTGCGATTCGACTACTGTAAAACTGCCCAAATCCGGCCAACGCTCGGGCCGGTCCAGGCGCGCTATCTGGTCGAAGACAAAACAACGCCGGATTTTCAGGCGACCGTGCATCCTTTTCGAGCGTTTCGAAGACTTGGTGCGGCGTGTCCGGTGTTTGTCAACATAGTTGTCATTGGCGGATCTGGTCATGGCGTTGCGGGAATTGCTCCCCCGTCCGGAACCCACACCGGAATAGATCGCAGAAATCGTCCATCATTGACACCGAAGACGAAGGAAGGCCTTGGAATCCCGCTTGAACCGGGCCGTTCATGAAATATGACAAAGTAGAATTAATAACCTTATGAATAATACGAATTATTCATGCGATTACCCTGGAGGTATCATTTGAATTTCCCAGGGAAGCCTGTAGTTTTGATATAATTCTTCGTACAAGCTTGATGGGGTAGATTGGAAGTAGAGGTGGCTGATTCAGTCCAAATTCATGAAGCACCTGCTATGTTAAGCCTACCTTGAAATAAAAACGGAGGAAGAAAATGAAATTTCGTCAAATAGCGTTGGGCGTTATGATGGCTGCTACCATGGGACTATCGTCTCTGGTTTCTGCCACTGAGTTCACTCAGGATGAGAAACTTTGGCTGGGGATGAAAATATATGAACGGGCTGCCGGCCGGGGTTGTGGCACTTGCCATGATGTAAAACCGTTTCCTAATTTGACTGAAAGTGTCAAGAAATTATCCAAGGAAGAATTTATCAAAGTGGTCAAGGAAGGTCGTGCCGGTACCATCATGACACCGATGGCTCCCCAGATCATGAATATCGGCCTGGTTGAAAAAGCCTGTATGACCGAAGATCAAGCTCTGGACGCTCTTCATAGCTATCTTCTGGCGCTGGCCAACGGGGAAATCCAGGGGGGCAAGGTCAAGAAACCCAAGAGCCTGAAGGACAAGATGAAAGGATGTAAGTAATCTGGGAAATCTGTGGCATCAGGGGGGGAACTCAGGTCAGACCTGAGTTCATTTTTGCAGGATGCCATAGAGCATACATTATGTTGAAAAAACCGTTCCGTGGAATCGGAACGGTTTTTTATTTCAGTATTATTTCTTCTTGATCATTCGCCATCTTTGTACCGAACCATCGGAGGTGGCACTTAAGATGAAATGCCCGTTGCGGCTGAATTTCAAGGCAAGTATCGGGCTGGCAGTTGGGCGCCACTGGGATTGGGAAGGTGTGAAGCGACGGAGCAATCGTCCTGTCTTGACACTCCAGAGTTTGATGCCCTGGGAGGGGTGGCCTGTCGCCAATAGCCCTTCCTTGTTGGAAAAAATGGCTTTCGTCACCGTGATGAACGTAGGATCGAGTTCATGTAACAATTTGCCTGAAGCGGTTTTCCATATCCGTATCGGTCCTAATAAAGCGTTGGTCATTGCATAGGTTCCCTTGGGAGACAGGGTGACGTTGGCCATTTTACCGCGGTGTTTCCAGCTATGAATCAACTGTCCGGTGCGCAGATCCCATAGCTGGGCAAGACCGTCGTCTCCCCCGGTCAGGGCAAGACGTTGTTTCCAATCGAGTGCCACGGTTTTGACTTTGCGTTCATGGGGGAAAGCGAAACGGGTCTTACCGTGTTCCAGCGAGAAATAAATGGCCCGATCACCAAGGCCAATCAAAGCCCAATGACCATCTGTGGAGAGAGCCACTGTATGAATCTCCGGTAATGCCCAGGAAGCCAATGGCTTGCCGGTTCGTGTCTCCCACCAGGCGATCCCGTCGCGGTCAGCGGTCAAGGCATACTGTCCATCGGCATTGACGGCAACGGCGATGAGATTCTGTTCCTGGTTGCCGCCATGGCGAAATGTATGTCGCAACCGTTGTGGCTTCAACTGCCACCACTCTGCACCATGATCGATACTTGCCAGCAGGGCATGATCGTAATCCAGCGCGGCAGCGGTGATGCCTCCAGTCACCAGCTGCCAGACTTTGTCTGGTCTGCCATCCTTGCCACAACCGAACAGTAGAGAAACACAGATCAGGATCAGTAATGTTGGGGACTTCATTCAGTAGTTCCTTGAAACCATGCCAGTTTGGAATGTAATCGAACCACTTCACCAATAATCGCCAGGGTGGGAGGGTTGACCTGTTCCTGTCTGGCTTTATCGGCCAAGGTGGCAACCGTGGCAACGACGACCTTCTGGTTGGGTGTTGTTCCGGCCTGTATCAGGGCAGCGGGCATATCGGGGGACATGCCATGTTTGATCAAACATTGACAGATATCATCGAGACCCAGCAAGCCCATATAGATAACCAAGGTTTGTTTGGGTGCAATCAACTTTTCCCACTCAAGGTTCGGTCGATCCCCACGGCGATGTCCGGTCACGAATAGACAAGATTGAGCGTAATCACGGTGGGTGAGGGGGATTCCAGCATAGCTTGCGCACCCAGATGCGGCGGTGATACCAGGTACCACGATGAAAGGGATGTCTTCCTCTGCCAGGGTTTCGATTTCTTCTCCCCCTCTGCCAAAGATAAATGGATCCCCTCCCTTTAGGCGAATCACTTTTTTTCCCTCCCTGGCCAGGCGTATCAGCAACTGATTGATCTCGTTCTGGGGCAAAGCATGTTCTGCCCGGGCCTTGCCAGCATAGATCTTTTCCGCATCACGGCGAACCAAGTCGAGTATGGGAGGTGAGACCAGCCGGTCATAGACTACGACATCGGCTTCTTGTAAAAGACGCAACGCCCTGAAGGTCAGGAGGTCTGGATCTCCGGGCCCTGCTCCGACCAGAGCAACGTAACCGGAAGGCGGAGGCGCCCCTTGAGATGCTGATTTGAGTGCGTTTTCCATCGCAGCCTTCGCTTTTTCGGGTTGTCCGGACAGCATCAGCTGTCCAGGTGTCCCGGAAAGAGTCTGCTCCCAAAAACGACGCCTTTGAGCAGAATGTTGCAACATGTCTTTGACTCGCTTGCGGTAACTTCCTGCAAGTTTAGCCAACTGGCCAAAATTTGTAGGAATCAGGGTTTCAAGGCGGGCCTTCAACATTCGGGTCAATATGGGGGCACGCCCACCGCTGGAAATGGCAACGATCAGGGGTGAGCGGTCGATGATGGCCGGCATGATGAAATCACAGGTTTCTGGCTGGTCTACCGTATTGACCAGAATCTTACTGTGTCGGGCTAACCTGGCGATTTGAGCGTTTAGCTCTTGATTGTCAGTGGCGGCGATGATCAGGTCGTTGTTCTGGATATCACCAGGCTCGAATGGTTTTTGCCTGAGAATGATTTTTTCCCGTTCAGCGAGTCTTATCAGTTCTTTGTGGAAAGAAATAGAGAGGATAGTGACGTCTGCCCCCACGCGAAGCAATAGTTCGGTTTTTCTCAAGGCAATCTGGCCACCACCTACCACCAGACAATGACGATCTTTGAGATCCAGGAAGATGGGTAAGTAGTCCATAGCTCCTGTTGCCGATTTGCTATTATTTTGTTGCATTGAAACTTGTGTGGATATTCATGGAATTCGATAGGGAACTGGATACCAGCGGTCTGAACTGCCCCCTGCCGCTTTTACGGCTGAAAAAGACCTTAAACGAAATGGAAAGTCAACAGATCGTTCATGTAATTGCCACTGATCCTGCCTCGGTGCTGGATTTTGGTGTCTTTGCCGACCAGACTGGCAATGAAATTTTAAGCCAGGTCGAGGAGAACGGGCAGTTCCACTACTGGATACGCAAGCGTTGATTGAATATCAAATGGGAGACCGGTCTAAAAGTGGATTCGATGGTCAATTTGTCAATTGCTCGTGTATCGTTGCCTGCCCGCTGGTTTTTTTCATGGTGCCTACCCTGATATAGGAACGTCAAATGACAACCGGTTCAGCTCCTTGACGTAGCGATAGTACTGGCCAGCTTTTCTGACGGGCGGTCAGTTCCAATTGTTCATCGGGATCCACAGCCACAGGGTGCCCCACTTGATTGAGCAAGGGAAGATCGTTGTGGGAATCGCTATAAAATGTGGCTGTACTGGTATCCAGTCGATGGGCATGTAGCCAATGGTTGAGACGCTTCACCTTGCCCTCTCGGAAACAGGGAATACCAATGAATCCACCAGTGAAACGCTCCTCTATGAGTTCAGGTTGAGTGGCGATGAGGTCATCGATACCAAAAAGTTCTGCGATGGGTTTGGTGACGAATGCATTGGTGGCGGTGATGATCACCAGTTGATCGCCACGATTTCGATGGCACTCCACCAATGCTTTTGCGGCAGGTAATACGATAGGCTCGATTTTTTCTTTGATGAACCTTTCCCGAAGGCGGTACAAAAACTTTGCAGGATGTAGGCTCAAGGGCTTGAGGGCGAATTGAAGGAACTCATGGATATCAAGGCTTCCCCGCTGGTAATCTTCATAAAATTTCCGGTTCGCAGTTTCATATTCGTTTGCATCCACAATGCCCTGTTCCACCAGGAATTGCCCCCACAGGTAATCACTGTCACCACCGAGCAGGGTATTGTCAAGATCGAACAAAGCCAGAGAACTGTTTGGTGTCGAAGCGGGGCGGGGAATCACTTGCGGTTGCCTGAATCCTTGTGTAGGTTATATTTCATGAAAAAAATTATTCTATCACCCTTCCAATCAATCCACTTCGGGCTATGATTGATTCTAAGGGGTATCGCCTGAATGTTGGAATCATCCTGTGCAATGATGCGGGCTCCGTTTTCTGGGCGCGCCGGATCGGCATGCGTTCCTGGCAGTTTCCCCAAGGGGGGATTAAACCTAAAGAGAATCCAGAGGCGGCGATGTTCCGCGAGCTATATGAGGAAACCGGTCTGACCCATGATGATGTGGATATTATAGGGCGTACCCGGGATTGGTTGCATTATCGTCTTCCATCACGGTACATCCGGCGTCATTCTTTACCTTTGTGTATAGGGCAAAAACAATTATGGTTTTTGCTACGGCTTCGGGCGTTGGAAGATCGTATTCGTTTGGACCGTAGTAGCCGACCTGAGTTCGATGATTGGCGGTGGGTCGATTATTGGCACCCCGTCCGTGAAGTGGTCTACTTTAAGAAAGAAGTCTATCGAAAGGCGTTGGCGGAACTTGGTCGTTTGTTGACATCCGATGCAGTACCCATTGATCCAAGCGGATATCTGACCCGTCAAGAAGATTCTTTGTGATTTGTTAACGATTATCCAGGTAGCCACTTAATCTCTGGAGGAAAGCTTGTCCCTACTGCGGAATCTCCTTGGGACAATACTCATCTCATCGCTCCTGTTTATGGCGGTTTGTCAGGCGGGGGATCATACACCAGTGGTGGTTGCCGTTCATTCTTCTGTGGTAACCGATGTTCTGACTCGTAACGAAGTCAGGGCCATCTTTGCCATGCGGCGAAGCACCTGGGGAGATGGAACCCCCATCCGCGTCTTTGTCCTTCCCGATGACAATCCTGTCCATCGGAAATTTTGCAAGAAAATCCTAAAAATCTATCCTCACCAATTACGTCGAATTTGGGATCGTAATGTTTTCTCGGGGATTGGCCAGGCACCTATTGAAGTCAAGACTCTGAATGATATGCGGAATCGGTTGGCAACAACATTAGGGGCAATTGGATACGTGACTGAAGATCTCGTTGGTGATTCCCTCAAGCGGGTGGAGGTTCCTAAGTGAAGTTGGCAAAGGAGAAGATGGGTGAGGTTTGGGGAATCATGAGACGGTGGGTTTTTATTGCTG
>JALVSV010000059.1 GCA_027024125.1 Methylothermaceae bacterium
TGTCTGCGAGGAGGCCGCCTGTCCCAACCTGGGCGAATGTTTCAGCCACGGCACTGCCACCTTCATGATTCTGGGTGACCTGTGCACGCGCCGCTGCCCTTTTTGTGATGTCGCCCATGGTCACCCCCAACCACCGGACGCCGAAGAACCGGAACAACTGGCCAGAGCAGTCGCCGAACTGGGATTGAAATATGTGGTCATCACTTCGGTCAACCGCGATGATTTGAGGGACGGCGGTGCAGCCCATTTCGCTGCCTGCATCGCCGCCATTCGCCAGCACTCGCCACAGACCTTCATCGAGATCCTCACTCCAGATTTCCGCAAACGGGAACACAAGGCACTGGAAATACTGACCGCAAACCCGCCGGAGGTCTTCAATCACAATCTGGAAACCGTTCCCAGGCTGTACAAACAGGCCCGCCCCGGCGCCGATTACCACGGTTCACTGAATCTGCTTCAATCGATCAAACGGAAATTTCCCCAGGTGGCAACCAAATCTGGACTGATGCTGGGACTGGGGGAGACCACGGAAGAAATCGTCGAAGTCCTGAAGGACCTTCGGCAGCATCAGTGCGACATGCTGACCCTGGGTCAATACCTGCAACCCAGCCGCGATCACCTGCCGGTAAAGCGCTATATTCCACCGGAGCAGTTCGACCGGCTCGCTGATATTGCCAGAGAACTCGGCTTCAAACAGGTGGCCTCAGGTCCCCTGGTTCGCTCTTCCTACCACGCCGATCAACAAGCCCGGGATTTGCTTGCAGAATCCCCTCGATAACATGCCGGTCATGCCCTATGGAGCTACAAGGTTATGGTGTATTGCGTTTACCGGAATTCCTGCTCGTTCCCCCCGCTCTGCCACTTGTGCTGGTAGCATGGGGACAATGGCAACGTTGGCGAACCATGACCACCCTTGCCCTTCTTCTGTTCTATCTTGCGTGTATTCCCGCCACCATTCATTTTCTCTATCGATACCTGGAGACCTATCCGCCTCTGAATCCGAGAAGCCTGCCCTCCGCCCAAGCCATCGTGGTGCTTGGCACCTCCCGCTACCGTGAAAGATTATAGATTCACCGCAGAGACGCGGAGAACGCAGAGAAAAATTATTTTGCAACAACTCTGCGACCTCTGCGCCTCTGTGGTGAAAAATTTTTCCGGCATCCGTGACGCTACTTGATCTTTCATCCTCCGGGGTGTCGGCAAGTGCATCATGGGCGTTACCGTAGAAGTTGCCTTCATCGAGGACAAGAACCATAAGAAAAGAATTATAATTACAGGCTCACTCGCCTCATTGATTTTTGATATGTATCACCTTCAACGACACCTCATCCGGATATGATTGTGACAAGACGAAATCATAAAACTGCCTCAATTTGAAATTTTTATGAATCCACATCAAGTCAGTTTCACCTATCTTTCCCAGGAAGATCTTCTGGATGCCGGTTGCTTCGATCTGCGGATGGCGATCGAAGTCGTGGAAAAAACCCTGCTGGCCTTCGAAGATCACCGCATCCTGTTTCCAGAAAAGATCGTCCAGATTTTCGATCCGGTGACCCAGGAGCGGATCAACTGCCTTCCGGCCACCTTGCTCGATGAGAAGATCTGTGGGGTCAAATGGGTCTCGGTGTTTCCACAAAACCCGAAACGCTATAACGTGCAGAATCTTTCAGCGATCTTCATCCTCTCGGAAATAGAAAAGGGCTTTCCGGTGTCGGTGATGGAAGGTACCCTGGCCTCCAACATCCGCGTGGCTGCAGTCGGAGGAATCGCAGCCAAGCACTTGGCACGCAGGGACAGCCAGACGATCGGTTTCATTGGCGCCGGCGAACAGGCAAAAATGCACATGCTGGCCATGAAGGTCGTCAGGCCCAGCCTGAAAGAATGCCGTGTATCGGCAAAAACGGTGGACGAAGAACAACAATTCATCAATGAACTGTCCCCGCTGCTGCCCGATGTCGAATTCATCCGCTGCGACACCCAGACCCGCAAGGCCATGGAGGGTGCGGACATCCTGGTGACCGCCACCAGCGCCCAGGCGCCTCTGCTCAAAGCGGAATGGGTACAGCCGGGAAGTTTCTACAGCCATGTCGGTGGCTGGGAGGATGAATACGAGGTGGCCCTGCAAAGCGACAAGATCGTCTGTGACGACTGGCAGACGGTGACACACCGGACCCAGACACTCAGCCGGATGTATAGGGAAGGTCTGCTGTCCAGCAGTGACATCCACGCCGACCTGCACGAACTGGTTTCAGGCCATAAGCCAGGACGGGAAAACGAAGACGAACGTATCTACTTCA
>JALVSV010000060.1 GCA_027024125.1 Methylothermaceae bacterium
GAATACTTCCCTGTAGGCTCCACGCCGGCCTCCCTGCCGGCGAGGCTTTCGAAGCAGACCACCTGCCCCTTCATTCAATCCGTTACGTGTTTAAATGACGTGGTCCTGTCAGATAGTGATCACGCTGTTGACAGGCATAGGAAAATTGTCCTTGATGGTAAAGGGCTGATCCGTCATTTCGTACAGGCGCAAATTTTTCCAGTTCTTGAACAGCAGATCGTCGAATGGACGGTCGTTATCGATAGCATATTCATAGGCCTTGCGAAACAGTACGGCGGTTCTGTATGCGTGTAATTCCTGGTCCGCTGTCACAGTGTTGATGTTGCCTACCTGAAAAGTCTTGTTGCGGGGTTTCCCTTCCTTGATCCAGAAGACGGTGTAACAGAGATAACTTTTGTCCTTGCGTTTGTCGTATTTGATCGTTCGCGACACGCCCGTCATCCCAGTGGATATTTTGTTGCACGGGGTTTTCATGAAACGGGTTCGGCCGCCCTTCAGGATCGCCAGCATCTGATCGCGCCAATTGATGGCGGCCTGCAGCGACTTGTTTTTGCCGCCCCATAACTTATGGGAAAAATAGCGGCTTCTTTCCACCCCCCTGCGTACAATCCGGACCTGGTAACCGAAAGCGTCCGGTTCGGTGATGTGTTTGTGTTCTGCCATGCCTTCCACCTGAAAATGATTATCTTTGTTGTTGATTTTTTTGTCTCTAATTGGCGACACTTTTGCGTTTGTCGGATAAATCTTACATAACATGGTAAGGACTTGCAAATCTAGAGGTTTTCTGATTCTCTTCCGACAAGGAGGAGGCGGAATTTCAGAGTGTTATGGTGTAGAATTGCATGGGTTCGTGTCTCCCCTTATGGAGACCTGAGAGACGGCAAAATTGTCAATAAAAAAGGAGGGAATCCATGAGTGTATTAGTAGGTAAACCAGCTCCAGACTTTACTGTTCCAGCGGTATTGGCCGATGGTCAGATCGTTGATGAGTTCAACTTTTCGGAGGCGACCAAAGGCAAGTACGCGGTTTTGGTTTTCTATCCTCTGGACTTCACTTTCGTCTGCCCCAGTGAACTGATTGCCCTCGACCACCGGGTGGAGGAATTCAGCAAGCGCAATACAGAGGTGATCGCTGTTTCCATCGATTCCCAGTTCACCCACAATGCATGGCGCAACACGCCGGTGGAGAAAGGGGGCATTGGGCCGGTGCGATATACCCTGGCAGCCGATATCGGCCACGATATAGTGCGCGCTTATGACGTGGAAGCGGAAGGTGCCCGTGTGGCTTATCGTGGAAGTTTTCTGATTGACAAGGAAGGTATCGTTCGTCACCAGGTGGTCAATGACCTTCCTCTGGGTAGAAACATGGATGAGCTGATCCGTATGGTCGATGCCCTGCAGTTCTTCGAGCAACATGGCGAAGTGTGTCCCGCAAACTGGAAGCCGGGTCAGGAAGGTATGAAGCCGGATCCTGAAGGCGTGGCCCAGTATCTTTCGAAACATGCCGAAGAGCTCTGATTCAGCAGAAAATCCGTTAGGAAATCTGGGGGGCTCCTCCCCTTGGTAAACGCAGCAGGCCAGGAGCATACGTTGCTTTTGGCCTGCTGTTTTGTTCTCAAGCTTCTTTCTTTTCGGCGCTGGCGATCAAACGATGGTGAATGAACCACGCCACCAGGATTCCCAACAGGGTTCCGCCATAGTGCAGGGCGATCAATAAGGGCTGGTTCTGGTGGTGCAGGGATTGGCTGGCGGGCTTTAACAGCAGGAACCACCAAAGAAAAACCACCAGGTAATAGGCTGCCACACCATTGATGGCCCATTTGTAAGGATTGGGATCATTGATTTTTACGGCAGTGCGATAAAACCAGATGGCAATCGCCACTGCAATCAGTCCACCTATCATAAGTTAACCTCCTTCAATTCTGTCTTGTTGTTGTCAGGGGGCGTCATTCTAGAGAAGCCCCAGGACCTGGTCAGGTCAGTACGTGTATCCCCGGATGCGAGGTCTATATGCGCAGTTCCACCTTGACCAGCTCAAAGACATGATAGTTCTTTACCCAAATCAATGGAATGTCATCCTGTCTGCGCCAGAACTTTTCTGTTGGAAGGATAAAATGTATGGTCTACCTATGAAGGCTGGTAGTATTGCTGCGGCATGGGCAAAAACAACTGGGTGGAATTTGGGTCGGACATCTGGCATACAGGGGCGGCCAACACCAGCCATCATTGAACTCAGGAGGTATGGCCTTGAAATATCTTCTCTATAGCCTCATAGGTATTGTGCTTGTTGTTGTCGT
>JALVSV010000061.1 GCA_027024125.1 Methylothermaceae bacterium
CAAAGTGGAGTTTTCAGGTACTTCGGCCAGATCTTCGATGAAGATGGCGCCTCTTTGGCGCAAATTGTCTACAACATAGCGATTGTGCACGACTTCGTGACGAACATAGACCGGGGCACCAAAGGCTCTGATGGCCCGTTCGACGATTTCGATGGCACGGTCGACGCCGGCACAGAAGCCTCTGGGGTTTGCGAGTAGGATTTGCATGTTGGTTACCTGAATTCAAAGATTACGATTGGATGCAATTGGGTAATGAAGTGATGGATTTTTGAATCCATCTCCAGGATGGTTCTTGCTGAATCGTGAGTGTCTTCCATGATTTGCGCAGCTATTAAACTTGTGTTCCGTCAGGCTGTCTATGATAAAGGTGATTAGCCAATTTGGATAGAATCTGATTTAATATGCAATTATCCCCTTGTGTTCCCAGCGGTAGCTCGTGCCAAAGAGCCGGAATAAAAAATAAGGAGAAGAGGATGTCTAAGGGCCAGAATTTACAAGATCCGTTTTTAAATACCCTTCGGAAGGAACATATTCCCGTGTCCATCTATCTGGTCAATGGGATCAAATTGCAAGGCAAGGTTGAATCGTTCGATCAATATGTTGTCATGTTGAAGAATTCTGTCAATCAGATGGTTTATAAGCATGCCATCTCGACCATCGTTCCGACCAGGCCCGTGAGGATACCTCATGGTCTTGAGGAAGGCGAAAAGAACGAGTGACCTGTTTCTGTCTTCTTTAAGCTTCCATGCCTGTACAATTGTTTGATCGCCCCGGCGCAGGCGAACGCGCCATTCTGGTTCATATTGCCACGACCTTCGATGCCGAGGATCTTGCTGAATTGGAGGCCCTGGCAGTTTCAGCTGGTGCGGATCCTGTGGCAGTCGTTCAGGGGAGCAGGCGTCATCCCGAACCCAAGTTTTTTATCGGCAAGGGGAAAACCGAGGAATTGGCCCGCATGGTAGCCGACCTCGAGGCTGATCTGGTGCTTTTCAATCATACGCTGTCTCCGAGTCAGGAGCGTAATTTGGAGCAGGCTCTGGGGGTGAGGGTGGTCGACCGGACTGGATTGATTCTGGACATCTTCGCCCAGAGGGCGAGATCCTATGAAGGAAAACTGCAGGTCGAACTGGCGCAGTTGCGCCACACCGCTACCCGCTTGGTGCGGGGATGGACCCATTTGGAACGGCAGAAAGGTGGCATCGGCCTTCGGGGGCCTGGTGAGACGCAGCTGGAAACGGACCGGCGCCTGATCGGCCAGAGGATTCGGCAAATTCAGCAGCGTCTGCGAAAAGTCGAAAAACAGCGGGCCCAAGGACGCAATGCCCGTAAGAAAGCCGACCTCCCAACCGTGGCCCTGGTAGGATACACCAATGCAGGAAAGTCTACTCTTTTCAACGCCCTGAGTGAATCCAAAGTTTACGCGGCGAATCAACTGTTCGCCACCTTGGATTCCACCCTGCGCCGGATCGAGCTGGGAAACGGTGCTGCCATACTCGCCGATACTGTCGGTTTCATCCGCCACCTGCCTCACGAGCTGGTGGCGGCATTCCGCTCCACCCTCCAGGAGACGATGGAGGCGGAAGTGCTCGTGCACGTGATCGATGCCAGCAGTCCACAGCGTCAAGAGAACATCGAGGCAGTATACGCGGTTCTGGATGAGCTTGGCATTGAACGCTCCCGGGTGCTGGAGGTGTATAACAAGATAGACAATCTCGAGAGACGGCCACGCCTGGATAGAAATGAGGACGGAACACTGCAGAGGGTATGGTTGTCGGCTCGCAGTGGCAGCGGTTTGGACTTGCTGCGGGAGGCGTTGGAGGAACGCCTGGCTTCTGGTATCGTCCGTGCCCGGGTTCATTTGTTGCCCCGGGAGGGTGGAGTGCGGGCGAGGTTGTTTGCCCTGGGTAAAGTGATCAGTGATGAAGTGGATCCTGAAGGGGGCTGGAATATGGAAGTAGAGCTTCCCAGCCGCCACAAAGGCGTGCTGGACGCAATTGCCGGGTATAATTGCACGGCTGAGATCAGCCATTGAATGCTAAGATACGCATCTTCGCCCCCTTGGGCGGAGGTTACAGCAACAGATTGAAAAACAATTAGGAGCGAATCCATGTCCTGGAATGAACCGGGTGGAGGCAAGAAAGATCCTTGGAGTGGGCAGGAACAGCCGGGTGGCCCCCCTGATCTCGAGGAAATCATCCGCTCTCTGCAAGAAAAATTGAGTGGCCTGTTTGGTGGTGGAGGCCGCGGTGGATCGGCTGCTTCTGCCATCATCATCTGGCTGATTGTCGGAGTGGT
>JALVSV010000062.1:0-199 GCA_027024125.1 Methylothermaceae bacterium
CCCTATGCCGGTGAAAATCCGTTGACAACTAATGCAATTCGTATGGGGTACGATTATGGAGCTGATGAGGGTGCTTTGAAGTGGTTGCCATAATAGAGGTTGTCAACCGACACATCATCGAGGAGGAGGATCCCGTGAGAAACACGATGCTAACCGCTTTATTACTTCTACTTAAGGCGTGTGATAGCAGAGGTAAAGA
>JALVSV010000062.1:209-2294 GCA_027024125.1 Methylothermaceae bacterium
CCGTGAGAAACACGATACTAACCTGAACATTTCATCACGCCCTATCGATTGGCCTCAAAACCCCGAACTCGAGCCGTTGACAGGGTGAAACCCTGGAATGGAGGCTTTTTCAGGTGAATTCCTGATCTGAAGACACAACTTCCCCTTACCCCATTGTTTATCATCGTGCCGGGGCAGCACTCCGTTGAACTTATGTGGGCCGGAGACGTGCGGCGACTTTCAGAAACAGGGATTGATGGGGATAGGCGCTGGACAGGAGAAAACAGACGCGGCGTGTATTGCGCAGAATGACCGCACCGATCTTGAGCAGTTTCAGCCGAATCGTCGTCATTTGGGCATTGGCCAGTTTCGTGCCCTTGAGCGACTGGCGGCGAATGGCCTCCATCAGCACATAGGCCAGGGAGGAGAGCAACAGGCGAAATTGATTGGCCCACCATTCATGGGCGGATGTCCGATCGGCAAACAGGCCCAGTTGTTGCTCCTTGATGCGGTTCTCCATCTCGCCACGGGCACAGTAGAGCCTGTCGTACAGAGACTGTGAGGAGCCCTTGAGATTGGTGACAATGAAACGTGGATTGCTGCCTTTATCGGTATGCTCGATCTTGGCAATCACCCGGCGTTGGCTTTTCCAACTGCCTGCCGCATAGCGGATGGACTCGAAGAAGCGCACCTTTTCCCCCGTGGCCTCAAAATAGTCAGCCGCCACTTCCCGCTCTATTGCCACTTTACCCAGCAAACGTGCGTTTTTTGCCAAACCGACCACATAACCCACATCCTGTCGGTCACACCAGTCCAGCATCTTGGGACGACAGAAACCGCTGTCGCCCCGGAAGATGAGCTTTACATTCGGCCAGGCCTGGCGCAGTCGTTTTACCAGCAGCGCCAGTATGGCCCAGGCATGTTTGGCGCCATCGATGTTGGAAGGCCGCAGGTAGCTGACCAATAACTGCTTGCCGCAGAAGACATACAGGGGCAGGAAACAATAGTGATCGTAATAACCGTGAAAGAAACGCTTCTCCTGCTGACCATGCACCCGGTCGTCCGTGGCATCGAAATCCAGAATCAGCTTGCGGGGCGGCTTGTTGAAAGACGCGATAAACTGTTCCACCAGCACCTTGTGCAAGGCCACCATGGCGGAACGGTCCATACGGTTCTCCAATCGGCACAAGGTCGCCTGACTGGCCAGATGTGTATCCCGGTTGACCGCTGTTTGCAGGGCAGGATCAAGGCGCAGTTCCTGGTGGTCATTGAGGTCTTCATACCCCAGGCACAAGCCGTAGATACGTTGGCGAAGCAGGCTCAACTGGGAATGGACAACCCGGTCGGAATCGCGTGGATCATGCAACACCCGATTGACCGACTCCAGCAACCCTAGGCGCCGATCCATGTCTCGCAACAGCAACGCGCCACCATCGGACGTGATATCGCCCCCGGAAAAGGCCGCTTGTACTTTGCGGCGTTTTACTGCTGGAAATTCAATCCATTCTTGGTTACAGTTTGTCACAGGCAAAACCTCCCGTATGTTCAATTTAAGCAACTGAATTATAACGGATTAATGGGGTTTTGCCTTTTATTTTGGTGAAATATTCAGGCTAACCCTCTCCCCCGAGGGGGAGAGGGGACTTTTCCATGATCCGGGGTGTGGAATGTTAGGATGTTAAAAAAGCCCTCGCCCCACCGGGGAGAGGGTTTGGGAGAGGGGGTAAACTATTGCTCTTACCCTCACCCCGGCCCTCTCCCTCAAGGGAGAGGGAGAATAACCAAGGTTGCAACCATCATGAGTTTCGAATCCACGAAAGAAAGCCTGCAACAGGAGCTGGAGACCATCCGTGAATCCGGCCTGTGGAAGGAGGAGCGGGTCATCGCTTCCCGGCAGATGAACGACATCACCCTGGCCGACGGCCGCGAGGTAGTGAATATGTGCGCCAACAACTACCTGGGCCTGGCCAGCCATCCGGCGCTGATCCAGGCCGCCCGGGACAGCTACGACCAGTGGGGTTACGGCCTGTCCTCGGTGCGCTTCATCTGCGGCACCCAGAACATCCACAAGGCGCTGGAGCAGAAGGTCATGGAGTTTCTGGGCAT
>JALVSV010000063.1 GCA_027024125.1 Methylothermaceae bacterium
TCATGATTCGATGCCACCTTTCCCGCCTGATGGGCGAACGCAAATTGAAAGTCATCGATGTGGCAAGAGAGACCGGGTTGCACCGCAACACGATTACGCTCTTATATAAGGAGACCGCCAGTCGAGTTGACCTGGAAACCATGGACAAACTCTGTGCGTTGTTCGAATGCGAGGTTGGCGACCTGTTCGAATATGTGCCGGAACAGGCTGAGTGATGCAAAATAGCCAGACCTTTTTTCCCTGGTCGTTTTCAGTTGCAAGGAATCGGTCTCAATCGGGAAGGGCAGAATGACCTGACGGTCATTTTGAAGGAAATTTGGGCAAAATATTTTGGGCCAACGGTGGGCCAACGGGAAATGTGAGGATTTCGAGGCAGTAAAGTATTGGGGCCAACTGCATTGGGAGCCTGAAGGTCATTTTTCGGATTTGACCGTAAGGTTCACAAAACAGGGTATGTGCACGGCCCGTGGGTCGCCCGAAGGTCAGAAATGACGTTGCTGGAATATTAGCAAGAACTGATATGGGCTGAGCTTGGGCCAAATGTGGGCCAACGATGGGCCAACGGCCAAAAGTAAGCAGACACAAAAAAACCCAACCACCGATAAGTGATTGAGTTTTCTTGGAAAAATTTGGTAGCGGGGGCAGGATTCGAACCTACGACGTTATGAGGGCGATAGAATAGAAAGTTACCATAAGTTTATAAACGTATCGTAAAGTTGCCATACTGCATGAATTGGCGCAATATTTTAGGGTGAGTTCCAAATGGAGAGCCCGATTGCCCCCCTCTGACCAACACGCAACAACAACCACACAGGCCACACCATCGTCGCCTGGTGCCACCGACGAAATGACCGTCGGGCTACCGACCGGCATGGAACGCTGGCGCCCTGTGCTCTCCTGGGGTCACCGACATTCGGTTGCACCCATTCTCGCCCTGATCATTGATGCAGCCTATCTCGCCCAATTCACGCCGGCCAACATCGTCCACGTTTTGAATTTCCTCCGCCACTCGCGCAGCCGCCGCCTGCTCGAGACCTGGCAGTTTGAGGATGCAGTGGCGCAGGAACTGCACCGCCTGGTTCAGGCGTTGGATGAGGACAGTTCAGTGGTTGAGGCGTTGCCTCCACCCTCGACGAGCCGGGCGAGAGATCAAATTCGTGGGCATTCGCAATCCCTTTACCTTCTCGCAATGGTGATGGCAAATCCCCCGGCGGATTTCTCCGATCAAGAGCTCGATGCCTTCCACACCCTCAGGCTCTGGACCCTCATCCAACTGCTCAGGCAAGCGGCGGAAGGGATCTACCAGGAGGCCTATCTGGTGGAGCTGGCCACCCGTGTCCGTCAGTCCGAAGAATCTGAACACAAATTCGCCAGCACGGTCATCCGTCAGATTCTCCCGCAAACCGACGATTTTTCTGCCATTCGCCATCTTCTTGGCCAGCGTGCGGATCGGGCATTGCTGCGCCTGGACGAAGAGACGCCGGGGAATGCCTCTGCCAGGCAGTTCTTGCGCAACATTGTCAAGCTGTCGACCGGGGAAACCGGAAAAAAAGGCCCTGGCCCCAACCAAACCGGTCAGCCTACCCTGTGGGAACTGTTGGAGGGTGATCTGTCGGAGTTCGAGTCCCAACATGCGCCGCCACCTCTTCCTGATCTCCAGGATGAGGATGAACAACCCATTGTGCTTCCCATAGATGAGGAAGATGATCTGCTGGTATTTGATTTCGGCGACCTGCGCGCTTCCCTGGCCGAGCACCGCCAGGAAGAGGCCGATCTTCTGGCTGCCAACGTCGAACATCAACTGGCATTGCCCTACAGTTGGCACAACCTCAACCCTGGGGAAGAAGCAGCCATGGACGACTGGATTCAGGCGGCCCTGAGCGCGCCGGAACTGGCCCTTCGGCTGTTGGCTGCCTTTGTGTGGATTGCCCTGGAAACCGGCCGCTCCCTGCGGGATGTTCAGACGATGACCATTACCGCAGACTCCGGGATTGACTGGGCTTGGGACAAAGCAGCGGGTTGCCTGCACCGGCTTCCGCCCAAACGGCGCAATGGCTGGGAACCAGGCCCTGAGCATCGTGCGTGGATCGTGCTCACGGCGGCACGGGAGATTCTTCCCCTGCCGGAGCCTATCCAGGCGATCCTGTTGGACGCCCGGCAAACTCAAACCGATGTCGCCACGCTGGGGGATCTCTGGGGGCACTCGGTCGAGCCGCCTGAACGCCTTTTCCGCAAGCACATTGATGTCAAACGGCTCGGCAGGATTCGGCAGGGTATGCTGGCCAACCGTC
>JALVSV010000064.1 GCA_027024125.1 Methylothermaceae bacterium
CGCCTAAACGGGAACGGATGTTATCAGCATAAACCGTAATGGCAAATTTGCCAAACTCAGGTGCCTGGTCGCCTGATTATTGATATCACGTCGTGCCGGTAAAGCCAAAAAACGAGCAGCCGGGGGGGTGAAACGGTTTATTCGTCCAGGAGCTTGGCCCTTTCACTCAATACCTTGTCGATCAAACCATATTCAAGTGCTTCGCTGCTGCTCATGAAATTGTCCCGGTCGGTGTCCTGTTGGATTCTCTCCAGGGTCTGTCCTGTGTGTTTGGACAGAATCCTGTTGAGCCGGTCCCGGGTCTGCAGGATTTCCCGGGCATGAATGTCGATATCGCTTGCCTGTCCCTGGAATCCACCCAAGGGTTGATGAATCATCACTCTGGAGTGGGGGAGGGCGAAGCGTTTGTTTGCTGCGCCACCTGCCAGTAACAGGGCACCCATGCTGGCAGCCTGTCCCATGCACATGGTGCTTACGTCAGGCTTGATGAATTGCATCGTATCGTAGATTGCCAAACCTGCCGTAACCACGCCACCGGGAGAGTTGATATACAGGTGGATGTCTTTATCGGGATTTTCTGATTCCAGGAACAACAGCTGGGCGACAATCAAGTTGGCCATGTGGTCTTCCACTGGGCCGACGAGGAAGATCACTCGTTCCTTGAGCAGGCGTGAGTAGATGTCATAGGCTCGTTCCCCTCTGGCGGTTTGTTCAACGACCATGGGAACCAATTGATTATGGATCTCCTGAATATTTTTCATTTCTTCAATCTGCTTGTTGCTGCTGTTTCATGAGTTCGTCGAAAGCGATGGGCTCTTCGGTTACCCTGGCTCGCTCGACGATCCATTCAATGGCCATTTGCTCCAACACTTGACTTTCTATTTGGGCCATTTGTTCCGGATTTTCGTAATACCATTCGATCACTTGCTGGGGGTCCTCATAGTTTTCAGCCAAATCCTCGATGGCCTGGCGCACTCTTTGTGGATCTGGCTTGAGGTTCTCGCTGCGGATGATGTGACCGAGAAGAAGTCCCAAGGCGACGCGTTTTTTGGCGTTTTCCCTCATGTTGTCCAAGGGAAGCTGATTCAGTAAATCAGGATTTTTCTTTAGCGTATCGCTCAAGGGTCCCAGAACCCGCTGCATCTCCTGTTTGATCAGCCCCTCGGGAACAGGGATGGGGTTATGTTCATACAGCTGGTCCAACACCTGGGCCTGCAAGCGTTCCTGCAACGCTTTTTGTAACTGGCGTTCCATGTTTTTACGGACTTCTGTGCGGAACTCTTCCAAATCCCCGCTTTCCACCCCGTATTCACGGATGAATTCGGCGTCGACTTCCGGTAAACGGCCTGCTTCGACTTTTTCCACCTCGACCTTGAAATGGACCGTTTGGCCGGCCAGATCCTCGTCCTGGTAATCGTCGGGAAAGGTGATATCGAACTCCAGCTGATCACCAGCCTTGGCGCCGATCAAATGATCCTCGAAACCTGGGATCATCTGGCCTGCACCCAGTTCGATCTCGAAGTGTTCCGCTTTCCCCCCCTCGATCGGCTCATCATTTTTGGTTCCCTCGAAGCTAATGGTGAGTCGGTCCCCGGATTGGGCGGGCCTGTCGACCTCCGTCCAGGTCTTTTTTTGGCTCCGCAGTCGTTCGATCATGGTTTCGAGATCCTGGTCCGTGATCTCGCACACCGACTTTTTGATCTCGAGTTCTTCTATGGGGGAGAGCTGGATTTCCGGATAGACCTCGAATTGAACTTCATAGGACAGTCCTTTGCCTTCGGCCATCTCCTTTGGTGTCAGTTGAGGTTCACCGGCCAAACGTAAACCATGTTCTTCCATGGCTTCCTTGAAGCTTGAGTCGATCAGATCGGAAATGACTTCCTGGCGAACCTGTTGACCGAAACGCTGCCGAATGACACGAGCCGGTGCTTTGCCTGGCCGAAAACCGTCAATCTTGATCTGCCGGGCCAGCTTTTTCAGACGGCTGGAGATTTCTTCCTGGACTTTTTCTTCTGGCACCTGCACAGTCACTTTACGGCCAATATCGGACGTGTTTTCGACAGAGATCTGCATAGTGTTATTACCTCGAAACGCTAAATTCGAAATTCAGATATGAATGGATGTATGTGGGGTAATGTTTGAGCTGACGATGGTGCGAATGGGGAGACTCGAACTCCCACGGGTTGCCCCACTGGAACCTAAATCCAGCGCGTCTACCAGTTCCGCCACATTCGCTTGTGACCTAATAAACGATAAGTCTCTGATATTCTTGCAACGCCAAAGAATTGA
>JALVSV010000065.1 GCA_027024125.1 Methylothermaceae bacterium
AGCCAGGAGATCTCTGGCCACCTTTTGCTGGTTGTGATGGCGCCTTTGCAGCGTCTGCGATAGAGGAAGATAATACTGGTCAGTGTACTGGCGTATCATCCGGTTGGCGGAGAAGAAAGGGGTCAATTTGGCCATGCTCTCGCGCATCCTGGCGATCCATGCGGTGGGAATGCCGCGGCTGTCACGGTCGTAGAATGCCGGGACGACTTCCCGTTCCAGGATGTCGTAGAGCTGAAGGGCCTCGTGCTGGTCCCAATTTGGATCGTCGTCATGTTCGGCGCCATCACCGATGTGCCAGCCAAGAGCGGGATCGAAAGCTTCGGCCCACCAACCATCCAATTCGGAGATATTGATGCCACCGTTGACCAGCACCTTCATTCCTGAGGTGCCACAAGCTTCCCATGGCCTCCTTGGAGTATTGACCCACACGTCCACTCCTTCGACCAGTTGTTCTGCCAGCTGCATGTCGTAATCTGGAAGAAATATGATCTTGCCGGCAATTTCAGGGTGGTAGCGGATGAATTCTATCCAGGCCCGAATCATGCCTTTCCCCACATAATCCTGGGGATGTGCCTTGCCGGCGATGACCATTTGCACGGGTCGCGTGGGGTTCTGTAACAGTCTGATCAATCGTTGGGGATCGGTCAGCAACAGATTGGGTCGTTTATAAGCGGTGAAACGGCGGGCAAAACCCAGGGTCAGAATGTTGGGATCCAGCAGGGTCGTGTTTTCAGGGAGGTAATTGAAGGCATAGGGGCGTTGGGAGTGATAATTGCGCACGAAATCGACCAATCTTCTCCGGTTGCGGGTTCGAAATTCCCACAATTGGTCTGCGGGTACCTTGCGAATGGATTGACCTGTCTGACAGGGATCGCATATCCAGCGCTCCCGGCCACAGGCATTCGTCCACAGTCGGTCGGAAAAAGGAGAATCCCACGAAGGCGTATGGACACCATTGGTAATGTGGCCGACCGGGATCTCCCACTGAGGCCACCGTGGAAACAGAGGCTGAAAGATTCGCCGGCTGACCTTGCCATGGAGGCGGCTGACGGCATTGACGGCGATGCTTCCGTGGATGGCCAGCCATGCCATATTGAACGGTTCGTCGCGGTTGTTGGGATTAGCGCGTCCCAGGGCCAGCAGTTCGTCCAGTGAAATTCTCAGCAGCTCGCAATAAAATCCCAGGTAGCGTTCGATCAGATGGGGGGAGAAGCGGTCGAAGCCCGCTTCCACGGGGGTATGAGTGGTGAACAGGTTACCGGCGCGGGTTACGGTCAGGGCCAGGGTGAAATCCACCTGATGTGCTTTCATGTAGCACCTGGCTCTTTCCAGAACCGCCAATGCTGCATGTCCCTCGTTTAGATGGCAGACGGATGGATCGAGCCCCAGGATTTGCAGCAACTGCCAGCCGACGATTCCCAGCAGCATTTCCTGCTGCAACCGCTGTTCGGTCCCACCCCCATAGAGTCTGTCAGTGAGGCAACGGTCGGAAGGAGGATTGGCGGGGTCATTGAGGTCCAGAAGATACAGGCGGTTACGGCCTACCTGCGCCTCCCATACCCTGACCCACAGGTCGAAACCGTTGAAACGATAACGCAGCCGAAGCAGCTGGCCGTTATCGTCACGTACCGCCCGGACCGGCATCTCCCATGGATTGTTGTTGGGGTAAAGTTCAGTTTGATTCCCTTGTTCGTCTATGATTTGGCGGAAATAGCCTTCCTGGTAGAACAATCCAACGCCTACCACGGGGACGCCAAGGTCGCTGCAGCTTTTGAGGAAATCTCCTGCCAGAATGCCCAAGCCGCCGGAATACAGTGGCAATGCTTCTGTCAGTCCGTATTCCATGCTGAAATAGGCGATGCATTCCAGCGGTGAGTCTTCCTTGTGTTCCTGGAACCAGGTGGGCTTTTCCAGATAGGATTGACGCTCCTTGGCCAGTTCTTTGAGTTTCCGGCAGAAATTTCGGTTTTTAGTCAGTGTTTCCAGTCGGGCTGGGGAGATGCTCTGCAGGATCAGCCAGGGATTGCCCGTGCGATCCCATAACTCAGGGTCGAGGGTTTCCCACAATACGTCGCTGACATGACTCCAGGACCAACGGAGGTCAAGGGCAAGGGGAATGAGTTCAGAAAGCTCTTGCGGGATGGTGGGAAAAGGACTGGGTATGTGATCGGCCATAGGTCTATCCATGGAGGGTTCAAAAACGATACGTTAATATTCTGATATTCTAGCGTCGTTTCAGTACCCTGGATATTACAATCCTGTGTCGGCAGGCCGAAGGCCGATGGGTGGGAAATAGAAACAATAAACCGGAACCGGAACGGATCTGGTCCGTGACAGGTAAAAAAGAAAGACGCGTGCTAACGTAATAACTGATTCGCTACGGTGTGCGTATTCACCGCAACCACTCAGCGCGCAATTTTTTGCACCGAGAGGCCCATTCACAGTTTCGTTTGCAAAAATAACGCTCGTCTGTTCCGAAACAGGGTCTGAACTTGATGATCTGACTTTCTTCCATGGCATTTAATGCGGAAGGGTTAGGATGATCCCTTTCAGAAACCTCAGGATCAAGGGGTGCTTCGTGATCGACAGGGGATATGGCAGCTGGCATGCCCATAGCGCATCTCCTCCGTAAATATTAGGGGAAATTTGTATTTCATGAGATTGTATTCAAGGGAAAAAGTTCCATTTTTTTGAATAAGTTTGGTGCTGCCTTATGGTTGAGGTATTTTGTGGATTCAAGCCATTGTGGAAGACGATATAGGAGGATGTGCCATGTGTGCGACTTGTGGTTGCGGTCAACCTGATCCTGTTTCCGGGCATTCCCATCATCAACGCCATGACACGTTGCGCCTGCTCAAAATAGAGCAGGATCTATTGGCCAAAAATGATCGCTATGCTACTTCGAATCGGAACTGGCTGAATGAACGAGCCATTCTGGTCCTGAATCTGGTGTCCAGCCCCGGAGCTGGCAAGACTTCCCTGCTGGTGCAGACTCTGAAGGATCTGAAATCAGAGATCCCTTTTGCCGTCATCGAGGGGGATCAACAGACTTCCCGTGATACCGACAGGATCAGGGGCTGTGGTGTCCCCGCGATCCAGATCAACACAGGTAAGGGATGTCATTTGGACGCTCACCAGATTGGCCATGCTCTGCGGGATCTGGAGCCGGTATCCGGTTCAGTGGTTATGATCGAAAACGTGGGAAATCTTGTGTGTCCCGCCGCTTTCGATCTGGGTGAAGATGGCAAGGTCGTCGTGCTCTCGGTCACCGAGGGAGACGACAAACCCATCAAATATCCCAACATGTTTCATGAGGCACGGCTTATGATCATCAGCAAGATCGACCTGCTGCCTCATGTGGATTTCGACGTGGCTCAATGTATCGAATATGCCCGAAGAATCAACCAGAAACTCGAGGTCATTCAATTATCGGTCAAAACCGGGGTTGGCCTGGAATCATGGTATCGATGGTTACGTAGCGTGCACGACCTGAAAGTTGGCACACCCGCAGAGGTTTCCTGATGAAGCCCATGATCAAAGGCTACAGTTATGATGCCACAGAGTTTCTTCAAGGTGAGAGTGAGGCATTGGAACTGCTTCATGACTGGCGGCACACCGATCGGGTAACCTGGATACGGATACAGGGGCGCCCCAATGCCGAATGGATGCAACGATATGGAGAATTGCTGGGATGGCACCCTTTGGCCCAGGAGGATATTCTGGAGGGGGAGCAGCGTCCCAAGATGGAACCTTATGACGGACAGTTGTTCATTGTGCTCAATGTGCCCAGCTATGAACAGGGAGAGATCAGACAGAAGCAGGTATATATCTCCCTGCAGCGCAATCATTTGGTGACCGTGTTCGAGGATGAGTCAGATCCCTTTGGGGAACTGGAGAGGCGGCTTCACAACCCTTCGGACAAATTGCGCCGGATGGACCTGGATTATTTGTTCTATGAGATTCTGGACGTGGTGGTCGACTGTACTTTTCCTATACTCGAGATCTTCGAGGATCAGCTGGAGGAATTGGAGGCGAGTCTGGTGGTTGCGCCTGATCGGAAGATGCTGAAGCAGGTCTACCAGGTCCGCCACGATATCCTGTTGCTACGCCGTAGTGCCTGGCCACAGCGGGAAACCCTGGGCCGACTGTTGCGGGAGGCGGATGACTGGGTCAGCGAGCCGGTACGGTTGTATCTGCGCGATTGCAACGATCACGCCACTCAGATTCTGGATTTGTTGAAGTCCTTTGCCGATACCAGCGCCAACCTGCTCGACGTCTATCTTTCCAGCGCCAGCATGCGCACCAACGAGATCATGCGTGTGCTGACGGTGATCGCCACGATCTTCATGCCCCTGACCTTCATTACAGGAATCTATGGTATGAATTTCCGTTATATGCCTGAACTCGAAATGCGCTATGGTTATCCGGCCGTTTTGGGTTTGTGCCTGATCATTGCTACAGGATTGTTGCTTTGGTTCCGCCGTAAGGGGTGGCTCTAGCCGTGAAAAGATGGAACTTTCTTGACACCTTAAGGGATATTCGTAGAATGGACTTGTCTGCGTTAGCACGGCAGATATCAATCTCGAATAAATTTTTTAGAAAAAGGTAGGATGAGCAATGGGAGCTATACTCGATTTAGTTGAAAAAATGCGTACACCCGGCGGCATAGTCGTGACCCTGTTGGTAATTGCGGGCGCATATCTGTTTTACAAGTGGGTAATGGCAGAGCCTGAAGACAAAGGCAATGACGGCGAATAAGCCGGAGATTTGTGAGCTGAATTGGAATTGATTTTCCTGATTAATAGCTAATTTTAGGGAGTTGCAAGGGATATCCCTTAGGCTTTGATGGAAATTAGGTCTTCTCCCTTTCAAAAAGAGCGGGATGCATCGCGCACCCCGCTCTTTTTGTTTATGATGATCAACAAATGAAAAGCCAATGGAACAGCGAAATTGGCTTCAAAGACATTGCTGTCTTTGTCAGGTAAAACGACATGGTTCCAAGTGTCCTGTTATGGATGTAAACGATCATTCCCGAGACTAACTTTCCAGAGGGGCGGGGAAATGAGAACGATGGGTTTTATTTTTTTGTTCGGATTGGCCTTGGCTGCAAGAGCTGTGGACGACAGTCCTCCGGAATTGGAGCCCTTGCCTGAGCCGGAGGTGGGAGAAGAAGAGCTGCAACCCGAAGTGACCATTCGCCGTGAAGGTAAGAACAAGGTCGAGGAGTACAGCATTGGTGGACGTGTCTATATGATCAAGGTGATCCCGCCCATCGGACCACCCTATTATTTATTGGACACCGATGGTGATGGCAACATGGATGTAAGGCGCAGCGACCTGGAAGAGACCCTGCACATTCACCAGTGGAGGATTCTGGAGTGGTGAGTTTCAGCGTAATTCTTCCACCACGTGGTCGCTAATTTCGTCCACTTGTCTTTCCGGTACGGCGAAACTGCTGATGGAAACCCCGGCTTCCATGACACTGGATGGGTTCTTGCTGATCAAGGGGTGCCATTCGGGCAATGGTTTGCCTTCCGAAAGCAGCCGATAGCTGCATGTGGCAGGCAGCCAGTCCAGCGGAGGAAAATCTTCTTTCAGATCCATGCAGTCAGGGACCAGTCGTTGCCGGATCCGGTAACGGGTACAACGCCCCTGATCCAGATCGAACAGGTCGCATACCACATTGGTGTAAAGAATCTCTCCGGTGTCTATGTCGGAGATCTTATGCAGGCAACAGCGGCCACAGCGGTCGCACAGGCTTTCCCACTCCTCTTCGGTCATTTCCTGTAACGATTTGGCTTCCCAGAAAAGTTGGCTCATCCGTTTACCAGCGATATCTGCTGTGTTGACGGGGAGTTTGGGCGACGTGTTCGGCCAGATAATCGCGCCGGTGCAATGGACCTGCCAGGTACAGCCCGGCCAGGAAACCGCCTGCATGGGCCCAGAAGGCGACGCCACCTTCCGTGGTATCGGTGAAGATGCCTGCCAGAAGCTGAATCAGGAACCAGTAGCCCAACATGAAATAGGCCGGGACGGCAATGATGGTGACATAGAAACCAAAAGGTACGATGTTTTCGACCCGGGCATTGGGATACAGCCGGGCATAGGCACCCATGACCCCACCGATGGCACCCGATGCCCCCACCATCGGCACGGTGCTGGAGGGATCGCCGAGGATCTGTGCGCCGGCGGCGGCCAGACCACAGAGGAGGTAGAAGACGAGGAACCTGCCAGTGCCCATGGCATCCTCGACATTGTCCCCGAAGATCCACAGGAACCACATGTTGGTCAGCAGATGAAACCAGCTGCCATGCATGAACATGTGGCTGATGAGGGTCATCATCGGCGCACGATTGTCCAGCACACACTCCATATTCGGGCCCAGTGAAATGCTGTCTCCCGGTTTGAGGCTGCCCAGCAGCTCACCAGGGATCAGAGCCCAGTCACACATGGATTGAAGCAACGCCATAGGGTCTCCAAAACCCTGCATTCCCGCCCAGACCAAAATATTGAGTCCGATAATGATATATACAGCCAGCGGAGTACGAATGATCGGGTTCTCATCGCGGATGGGAAACATCGCCTGACCTCTGGGTGTTTCTGGTGGTCTTTCGAATAGTGCTGATTTGCGTGTCCAAAATTAGCATAATCACCTTGATCCCACAACCGGTGTGAATTTTATGGCGCTCCATGAGGCATTGAGCCGGAATTCTGGCCGGCGGGCCGGGTGTCAGACATTTTGCACACCAGCAAAGAATCTGGGGTTGCAGGATCGGAATCTTGTTGCCGCTATTTCGGCAGATGGGTGAGGAACCATTCGAGCAGGCGGATCAGGGCGATGATGGCACCGATGGAGCCGATGACCCAGAGGGTCTGGCGGTGGATGGCCTGGGTGAGGCGGACTTCCACCGCCTTGAGTTCCAGCCTGACCTGGTCGATTTCCTTCTGCAGCTCCAGCTTGCTCTGGTCGATTTCCTTCTGCAACTCCAGCCTGACGGTTTCGATTTCCCTGAGCAGGCGCAGCTCGGTTTCCTTGAGGTCACTGCGCACCTGCTCGATTTCCCTGAGCAGGCGCAATTCGGTTTCCTTAAGCTCACCACGC
>JALVSV010000066.1 GCA_027024125.1 Methylothermaceae bacterium
TTTCGGGAGGCCGTGAATCCTTCCCTGGAGGCTCGGACGCGGCCGTCCGGGCCGCGTACGCCCTCAAACCACTCCCCTGCTCCCTGCTTGGTTCTTTCGTGCACCGGGGTAAAAAATGTTTCTTGGCCGTTAGTATACTTATGAGTATGAGGAGACTGGCCAATCGGCCAGTTCCCTCATAGTATTCATTCGTCAGGCATTTCCGGTAGAACCGGAGGAGAATATTCGATCTCTTTGATTTCTGCCTCCGGATGATGTTTGCGGATGAGGTCGATAATTTGCCCCGACCGTGGTTTTGGGGCATCTACAAGCAGCAGGAGCTTGCCAGCCTCAATTGCCTGTTGGTATTTTTTTACTTCTTCACTCGGGACAGAAACCCCGATCATGCTTGCTGTCCAGGTTCCGATAGCGGCACCCGCCAAGGTTGAGGCTAAGAGCACGGCACCACCGGCAGCAATCAACCCTGTGGGAAGAAGTACCGCAGCCAGGCCTGCAATGAGCCCTGTCGCCGATCCTGCCGCCAGTCCCCGTTTCATGGCGGGAATCAAATCGGTCTTCTCCGTTAGGCCAGCTTCTGGGAGCCCTTCGAGAACAATGCCCTCTTTGGCGATGATGTGAATTTCATCTTTATCTAAGCCTTCCATCAGAAGGTCTGCCACGATCTTGCGGGCCGTGTCGACATTGGGAACCACTAATACCAGTCTATTCATGTTTCCCTCCTGTAAGTTTTATGACAGTTCCCATAATGAGGGATTGTTATCCAGAATACAACACTCCCCCCTTCCAGGGCTCCGTCATCTATTCAGGCCGGGGCAGGTGGTCTGCTTAAAAAACGCCGTGAATCCTTTCTTGCTGTGCAGTCCTGCCGTGCAAGAAAGTCCTGCCCAAACTTCCGGGTTTGGGTGCTCGCCCGGCTGCGAAAGTCCTCTGGACTTTATTATGACCACTTCCCTGTGGTTCACCCCGTTGGGGCCAGTCTGGCGGCTGTTCAAATTTGTTCCCGACAAATTTGTCGGTCCGGGCTCGCCCCTGTAGGCTCCACGCCGGCCTCCCTGCCGGCGAGGCTTTCGAAGCAAACCACCTGCCCCTTCATTCAATCTGTTTCGTGTTTAACTGACGTGGTCCTAGCCCCCCTTCTTTTTGCCTGCTTGAGAGTCCCCAGGACCTGTGATGAAGTTTTTATTGCCTGATTTCCTTGAATTATGGTTCGGATACCCCCATTCGTTGTCAATGGCGTAAGTATAAGAAAATCTGATATTTCAGAGATTGTTTTAAGCGCCAATTAATAGTTAACAACAGTGATGGAGGTTTCACAATGAATACATCTAACAGTTCCTTAAATAAGGATCTACCCAAGTCATGGGGCATGTTGCTTGCTCTGGGTATTCTGATGCTGGTGTTGGGGGTGATCGGAGTGGGGATGAGCTTTGCCCTGACGATTACGAGTATTGTTTTTTTCGGTGCCTTTCTGTTGGTGAGTGGCAGCGTTCAGTTGGCTCATGCCTTATTTGGCAAAGATGTCCAGGATTGGAATGGTAAGGTTATGCATTCTCTGGTTGCTGTCCTCTATATCATTGGCGGGCTGATGACTGTGTTTAATCCCATCGCGGCATCCTTCGCTCTGACAGCCATGCTTGCTGGCGTATTTCTTGCTATGGGCGCCTACCGGGTCTATGTGGCAGTGGAGCTTCGCAAACAGGGTAAACCGTGGGGGATGCTCGCGGCAGTGGGGGTTGCCGATATCGCTATGGCGTCAATCATTATGATCGGGATGCCGTGGACGGCTTTTTGGGTGATTGGGATGCTCATTGCCATCGAACTGATCATGAATGGTTGGATGTTGATTGCAACAGCCTTAGCCAAACGTAAATTGGATCAGCAACAGGCCCAGCCGGTATCTTGAAATATCATGGGGATGGTGGTTGGTTGCCTTTGGAAACCAATGCACGAATATCCTGGTCTTCAAGTATTTTGATGTCCGCAGCAGGACCATGTCAGTTAAACAAGTAAATGTTTGAATGAAGGGGCAGATGCTCTGAATTGAAAGCCTCGCCGGCAGGGAAACCGGCGAGGGGCCTGCAGGGGCGAGCCCGGACCGACAAATTTGTCGGGAACAAATTTGAACAGCCGACAGGCTGGCCCCAACGGGGTGAACCACAGGGAAGTGGTTATAAAGTCCAGTGTACTTTCGCAACCGGGGGAGCGCCCATGCAGGGAAGTATGTGCAGGACTTTCCTGCACGGCAGGACTGCACAGCAAGAAAGGATTCACGGCGTTTTTTAAGCACACCACCTGCCCCGGCTTGAATAGATGACGGAGTCCTGATGTTTGCAGAGAGGGGTATGAGTTCACTTTTATTTACATGCCCGTGAGGGATACAGGCAATTGCTGGCCATTCGAATCATATTGGCAAGGTTTATCTGGTTATGCTGGGCATGTGTATTCACAATGTGGCGCCCAAGATTGGTTGGACGTGAACTGAACTCTCAGGGAGAGAGAACCCTAAACCTTATTTTTCCTGCTGTCTTCCATGTCAATCCGGGTATTGTGACCTAAGGAGGGGGGTACGACTGGAAAGCTAATATAGCGGGAAGGGCGAACTCGTTATTGGACCAAATCGAAAAATGTAGAAATTTTTACATTGAATCTGTTTTATTTGGATTCATTACTAGAGGAGAATCAAACCATGCATAAAAAATTTATGAAACCGGTACTATTCATTTCAATCCTGTTTTCCACTGCGGCATTTGCCAAGGGGGAAAATCACGCGGCAGCACAACAGGAGGTTCAGCCGCAAGTTCAGGCAGCAAAGAAAAAAGCCATCAATAAGAAGCAACAAGAGGCGGTCAAGGAAGCCCTGGACGCAGTGTTGGCTACCCGATCTGCTCTGGAGTCCTTGGAGGCAGGTGAAAATAAACAAGCATTGGCTCATTTGGAAATCGCTAATGGGAAGTTGGCGCTGTTGTTGGCTCGTTATCCTGAACTGGGATTAATTCCCATTGACAGTGAAGCAATTGTGATCGACTTTACGGGCGATCTCGAAGCTATTGAGGAGACTGTAGAGGAGGCAGAAGATTTGTTGGACGACGGCAAGGTTCAGGATGCCCGGGCATTGTTGTCGCCACTGGCTAGCGAGATTCGCTTTACTACCACCAACCTGCCGCTGGCTATCTATCCGGATGTGATGAAGAAGGTGGCGCCCCTTATAGATGCAGGAAAGATCAAACAAGCCAAGGAGACACTGATGGAAGCCTTGTCGACATTGGTGGTCACCGAATCGGTCATTCCGTTACCGTTGTTGCGCGCAGAGGCCATGGTGCGTAAGGCGTCGGATTTGGTGCATGAGAAAAACCCCAAAATGGATGAAATTCTAAGAATCCTTGAAAACTCCAAGTATCAGCTCCAAGTGGCTCAAGCGCTAGGATATGGTGATATCAAGAAGGACTACAAGCCGTTGTATCAACAGATCGAGCAGTTAGAGAAAAAAGTAAAGGCCCGGTCCTGGGGTGAGGCAATGAACCAGGCTGTGGAGAAGTTCCAGCGGGCCTTGGGGGCGCTGCGTGCTCGTGTTGCCGAGCAGAAAAAAGTCAATTGAGCCGGTGCCATGATTTTCTTGGAGGGGGCTATGCCCCCTTTTTTTGTATGCGCTTACCGTCATGACGACTTCTATGCCTGCTGGCATTGATGATTAGATGATTATGGTAATGGATCTGGAAACTAATGTTCCAGGCCTGCGGTGAGGGATATGCCTTTAGCCCGACTGGGGTTTTATTATTCGATGTTTCACGTGGAACATGATGTGCCGGTTTAAGGGTGAGTGATTTGGCGATAGTTAGTTATACCATGAACTCGATGAGAGCAAGGTTTGCAATGTTTCACGTGAAACATCTGGTGTTATCGGGCAGATAATCGTTCGAGAAGTCTGTTGTGAATGTTGTGGAATCCGCCATTGCTCATGAAAATGAAATGATCGCCGGGTTTTGCCAATTGCAGTAGTTCGTTGAGAAGCTCTTCTATGTTGGTGTGGACGCGTAGGTTTGTCGGTCGAGAGCCCGACAGTTCAGGGTCCCAGTGTATGTCAGGGGGTAGATAAATGAATGCGATGTCCGCATCCTGCATGGATGCAGGAATCTGTTTGGCGTGAATCCCCATGCGCATTGAGTTCGAGCGGGGCTCAAGGATTGCAATTAGTCGTCGTTTGCCAAGGCGGGCTCGCGCACCCTCAAGGGTGGTTGCTATTGCAGTGGGATGGTGTGCAAAATCGTCGTAGATATGGATATCATCGACTATGCCGAGTAGTTCCATGCGGCGTTTGACATTCATGAATTGAGATAACGCTTGAATTGCCAACGCCGGATCAATGCTTGCGTGCGAAGCAGCCGCAATGGCTGCCAGTGCGTTGCGGACGTTATGCATGCCGGACAATTGCCAGTTCACGGTAGAGATGAGTTTGTTGTGATGGAAAACCCGAAATTGGCTACCATCGTTATGGATGGGTTCAGCATGCCATTCGGCTGAAGGATCCGTGGAGAAATAGGTCAAAGGGGTCCAGCAACCGCGGTCAATCACTTGTGCCAGATTGTTGTCTGGTTCTGGGAGAACAATATGTCCTTGGCTGGGAATGGTGCGAACAAGATGGTGGAACTGGGTCTGGATTGCTGCAAGATCGGGGAAAATATCAGCATGGTCGTATTCCAGGTTGTTCAGGATGGCGATGCGTGGTCGGTAATGGACAAATTTCGAGCGTTTGTCGAAAAAGGCCGTGTCGTATTCGTCGGCCTCGATTACAAAGAAAGGGTCCTGCCCCAGTCTGGATGAAAGGCCAAAGTTTTGCGGGACTCCACCAATTAGAAAACCGGGTTTGTGGCCCGCGTATTCCAGAATCCACGCGAGCATCGCTGACGTGGTGGTTTTGCCATGAGTGCCGGCGACTGCGAGAACGGTACGGTGCTTAAGAACTGAATCGAATAACCACTGGGGGCCTGAAGTATAGGGCAGTCCAAGATTGAGTGTCGCTTCGACCTCAGGATTGCCGCGACTGAGGGCATTTCCGACGATGACCAGGTCTGGGTTGGGCGCCAGGTTGGAACGGTCGTATTGGCTGAGCACGATACCGGCGGACTCTAATTGGGTGCTCATCGGGGGGTATACATTTTGGTCAGAGCCTGTGACCTTCATGCCTAGCTCGCGCGCGAGCAGTGCCAGTCCCCCCATGAAGGTTCCACAGATTCCTAGGATATGTATATGCATGGTGCTATGTTAACGAAAACAGGGCTATTTTTCCTGTTTGGATTCGGATTGTTCCGAAGACTCTCCATTTGCCTGATTTTCGTCAGATGGGGTTTGAGTGCCAGTGTCTGAAGTGTCCTTATCGGTCTGGGGTTTTGTGTTTTCTTTGAACAGAGCCAGCAGACCGCTAGCGCCATTCTGGCGGGCTTTTTCTAAAACGGATTGACCGTTCTTGTCCTTGGCTTGGCTGTTTGCGCCAGCAGATAGCAGAATCCGGGTGATGTCTATCCAGCCGCCGGATACCGCATCCATCAAAGGTGTGATGCCCCGGTTATCGGTTGCATTGACATCCGCGCCATAGCCTATCAATAAGCGAACTGTGCGAGCATTCCCGAAGAATGATGCGCCCATGAGAGCCGTCCTTCCGGATGCGGTTCGGGCATCGACGTCCATTCCTTCGGCCAGCAAGGCTTGTATCCGGGTGGTTCTGCCCTGACTTGCTGCTACAAATAGTTCTGAAGCGGATTCGCCGGCCTGCGCTACAAAGCTTAAGAATGTGAATAGAAAAAAAACAAGAGCGCCCATGAGTGATATTGATGTGGTTGGTTTCTCTTGCAGTATAGGTCATGGGTCGAACTTGATGCAGGGGGGGTGTCGGTCCACAAAACAAACTTGCAATCCACCGGAACCTGCGGTACAAAAACGGGCCTTTTGTACGCAGGCGTCATCAAGGAAGACGCAGGAGAGTGTGAGCCATGGCCCATTATGCAATCGGAGACATTCAAGGTTGCTTTTTCGAGCTGCAGAAATTATTGGATAAGATCAATTTCGATCCTGAGGAAGATCTTCTCTGGTTCACAGGGGATTTGGTCAATAGGGGGCCATATTCATTGGAGGCGCTTCGTTTTGTCAAGGCGCTGGGTGACCGGGTGGTCTGTGTGTTGGGTAACCACGACCTTCATCTATTGGCAGTGGCTCATGGTCAGAACTACAAGCACAAACAGGATTTGGACCAGATTTTGGAGGCGCCTGACCGTGATGAGTTGCTTGACTGGTTGCGGCATCGGCCTTTGATGCATAGGGATGAACGTTACTGTCTGATTCATGCCGGATTGCCTCCTCAGTGGGATATTGACAAGGCGGAAAGGTGCGCCAGGGAGGTGGAGGAGATATTGCGTGGCGAGCAATTGGAGGAGTTTCTAAAGGTCATGTATGGAAACATGCCGGATCTGTGGTCCGAGGAACTGGAAGGATGGAATCGTTTGAGGTTTATCGTCAATTGCTTTACCCGGCTTCGCTATTGTGATCGCCAGGGGCGATTGGCGCTTTCGTACACAGGGCCGCCTGGGAGTCAGCCTCCCAACTTGTATCCTTGGTTCGAGGTGCCCGGAAGGCGGAGTGAAGGTCAGGAAATTGTCTTTGGGCACTGGTCGGCATTGGGGTTTGTCGCAAAGAACGGGTGTTATGGAATCGATACGGGTTGCATTTGGGGCGGGCAGCTGAGCGCCTTACGATTGGATGGTGAAATGTACCGGATAAGTCTGGATTGCCCCACTTACCGTCAACCCGGCTGATATACAAATCTTGACCGTGGCAGCCGTTTATCTGGTCTGGATACGATCAAGCACCAGAAAACGATAGGAATGGGGGAATTGTACATTTGCTTGCCGCTCCAGCCTTTCTGTTTCCCGCCATTCGTTCTGGTTCCAGGGGGGGAAGAACGTATCACCAGAATAATCGGCATCGATGATGGTCAAGTAGAGCCGGGTGGCAAGCGGAAAAGCCGCTTCGTAGAGAGTGGCGCCCCCAATGATCATGCATTCCTGGCTGTTGGCCAAAGACAATTTCCTGACC
>JALVSV010000067.1:0-713 GCA_027024125.1 Methylothermaceae bacterium
GGGTGGGTAGAGGCGAAGCCGAAAGCCGCCGTGGGAGGTATGTTGGGTTTCGGCTGACGCCTCAACCCAACCTTGTATTAAAAGCCTGTTTTTTCGATTATGGAGAGCTCTCCATAATCGAAAGAACTGGATGTTTTCCTGGACCGAGACCGGTGCCCGGCAGGTCGGCATCATCCAGAGCCTGATCTCCACTTGCAGGCTCCAGGGTATCAATCCCTATACCTACCTGGTCGACGTGCTTCAGCGCGTCTCCCTCCATCCCGCTTCCAAAGTGGAAGACCTCACCCCCAGGCGATGGAAAGATCTGTTCGCCTCCCATCCTCTCTTATCAGATTTGGATAAAGTGGGGAAGTAGCGGTCTAGAATGACCGCTTACCTGGTGTTCGACCATTTTCACGTCATCAAACTGTTCAACGAGAAACTGACCAAGCTACGCCGAGATCTGCAACGGGAGGCGGAAGCAGGACTTGGAAAGCCCGTGTTGAAAGGGATTCGCTGGCTGTTGCTCAAACACCCAGACAACCTGGATGACACCCGCGATGAGCGCCAACGCCTGGAGGAAGCGCTCAAGATCAACGAACCTCTGGCAACGGCCTACTACATGAAGGAAGAGTTACGTCAAGTCTGGCTGCATCAGCCGAGAAAGCCCTTGACGAATGGATTGCCAAGGCAGCCGCTTCCAACGTCGGCATGCTCAAGCAGTTCTCCAAGAC
>JALVSV010000067.1:723-2271 GCA_027024125.1 Methylothermaceae bacterium
CTTGCGTACTACGACTTTGATGGCTTATCCACCGGGCCATTGGAAGGGACCAACAACAAAATCAAAACCCTTCACAAAATGGCCTATGGCTTCAGGGATACCGAGTTCTTCAAGCTCAAAATCATGGCGTTGCATAAAACCCACTCCCCACTGACCTGCCCAGCCTAAAGTATGGATTTACCGGATGAACCTTTTATTTGTCGGTTTTTTTTTACACTTTCTTAACCTCATCGAATTGTTTACCACATAAGATATTGAATTATAAAAGTTGTATTTTTTTGGTGCATTTTTTGCTTTATATGCATCGTAAACTGCAACGAACAAGCGAGGTAATGCATAATGCTAAACAAACTGACCATGACACTGGCCGGCTTGGGAATCGGCTTTGCAGCTGTTTCAACAGCCCAGGCAGGCATTATCACTGTGCCATTCTCCTTCACCTCCTATGCGGAGAGTGAGCTCGACTACTACAACAGCGACGACGATGACAATACCGGCAGCGTGGCCCTTGGCTTCACCGTCACCATAGGCGGGCAGAGCTACAGCCATTTCGACATGGATTCCAATGGCTATGTCCAGCTGCTGGGTGCGGCCCAAACACCGGAAAATTACAGCTACGGCAGTATTTCCGGACTGATCGACCACGAGCCCAGCGCCACCTATTTGCTGGCCGCCTATGACGATCTGAGCACATATTATTACGGCTATTACGGCTACAAGCTGAACAGCGACAACGCCGTCTTCTATTGGAATACCGAAACATATGACAATGAGGACTACGACCTTCTGAACGAATTCGAAGTCATCCTCTACCAGGACGGTTCCGTGCGCTGGAATTTCAATACGGCGGAATATGACGATTACGGATACGACCTGTTCACCGGCCTCTATTTCGGCAATTCCGGCACGCTGCTGGAAGCGACACGTGATGAAATCCCCACCCAGACATCCTATCTGTACAGGGCCGGCACCACCAGCGTGCCCGAGCCGGCCAGTCTGGCCCTGCTCAGTTTTGGTCTTGCCGGGCTGGGGCTGGCACGACGCAGACGCAAAGCCTGAGAACAGCGGAACCCATTGAAGAAAGGCCTCGTCGGTATCCCGGCGGGGCCTGTTTTTTTCTGCAACAGCCGCTGGCCATTCAGCGGAAAATCATGCGACGGGGCCGGTACGCAAAGCCGTATTTAAAGCCGTATTTAAGGACACCCACTTTGATTGCTACGCACTGGACCTGTGGGCTCACCAATGGCGAGGCCGGCATGCACGAGGTGAAGTCTACTACATCCGTTTTTCCGATGACCTAGTGGCCTGTTTTCAGTATCGACGTGACGGAGAGGCGTTTCAACGGGCGCTTGAGCAAAGGCTGGAGCGATTCAGCCTGACTCTCCACCCCGCCAAAACTCCCTTGTTAATGGCCAACTAATTCTCATGAGGGGGTAGCCGACACCCCCGATCATGGAAGATGATATAAGGCGTGCGGGGCGGCCGGGGACGAGGTCGGTCAATATTTTGATGGCATCGCGACCGCGATCGCTAACATGATCCGATGTC
>JALVSV010000068.1 GCA_027024125.1 Methylothermaceae bacterium
GCGGTCTCGCGCCAGTATTCCATGGCTGCTGCAATGCCGCTGCCTGGTTTGACGTCGATGCCGACATCTCGCATCGCCATTTCGGCACCGACGATGGCGCTCGCCAGCATCAGTTCGTTCAGGTCTCCCAGGTGGCCGATACGGAACACCTTGCCAGCGACTTCCGCAAGGCCACCACCCAGGGACAGGTTGTAACGATTGTACGCTACGTGCATCACGTCACGGGCATCGAAGCCTTCCGGGACCACAATGGCGGAAACGGTATCGGAATACCACTTGGGATCGCGGGCGCACAGCTGCAGTCCCCACCCATCGAGCACCGCACGGCGCACACCTTCGGCCAAACGGTGATGGCGGGCATAGACGTTGTCCATGCCTTCCTCCAAAAGCAGGTCAAGCACCTTGCGCAAGCCGTGGAGCATGGCGGTATTCGGGGTGTAAGGGAAATAACCGTCTTTGTTGTTCTGAATCTGATCCTCGATGTTGAGGAAACTGCGAGGCAGTTTGGCGCTGTGCCGCATCTCCAGTGCTCTGGGGCTGAAACACACATAAGCGTTGCCACCAGGAAGCATGAGTCCCTTTTGCGATCCGGTCAGGGCTACGTCCACGTTCCAGTCGTCCATGCGAAATTCGATGCTGCCGATCGCGCTGACGCCATCGGTCATGAACAGGGCCGGATGGTTGGCATCGTCCAGGATCCTGCGAATGGCCGCCAGGTCGTTGGTCACGCCGGTGGCGGTTTCGTTGTGGCAGACCAGCAGAGCCTTGATCTCGTGGTTCGTATCCGCTTTCAGGCGTTGCGCCAGATGTTCGAGTGGCACACCTTCGCCCCATGGCACTTCGTGATATTCCACGTCCAACCCCATGCGCTGGGCCGATTGAATCCAAAGGTGGCTGAATTGGCCGAACCGGTAGGAAAGGACCTTGTCGCCTGGTGACAAGGTGTTGGTCAACGCAACCTCCCAACCGGCAGTGCCCGTGGCAGGAAAGATGAAGACCTGGCCCTGTTCGGTACGGAAGATCTTCTTCAGATCCTCGAACAACGGTTTTACCAGGTTGGGGAAGTCGGGCGCCCTGTGGTCTTCCATCGGTACATGCATGGCGCTGAGTACAGAATCTGGAGTGTTTGTCGGGCCAGGAATATAGAGATGATTGCGACCTGCCATTCGATGTCTGTCCTTATTTATTGGATGGGTTGAAAAGAAAACCTCCTGCCTGGAGGACGTCATGGTGCCTCGGGACGGACTCGAACCGTCACGGGATTGCTCCCTCGGGATTTTAAGTCCCGTGTGTCTACCAATTCCACCACCGAGGCGTGAGGGGCTATTATTTAGCCGTCAAAGTTGTTTATCAAGCCAAATTTGGCTGCCAGACGCGTCAGCTCGACATCGTTGTTGATGTTGAGCTTTTCGAAAATGCGATATCGGTAGGTGCAGACGGTTTTCGGGCTGACACCCAGTGTGTCGGCGATTGACTGGATGGATAACCCTTGTAAAGTCAGGGTCGTGACTTCCAGTTCCCGCTGGGAAAGGGCATCGAATGGCGAATTCTGGCTATCGGAGCCTGAGGTTGAAGCCAGATTATGGGCGACGTCATTACCCAGGTAGCACTCCCCCCGGGCAACGGTTTTTATGGCAGTAATCATTTCCGTGGGCTGGCTGTGTTTGGAGAGATAACCTTCCACTCCAGCTTCCAACAGGTGCCTGGGTAATGGTCCGTCGTTGAGGACGCTCAATATAAGCAAACGAATGTTGGGATATCGGGATTTGATTTTATGACAGGCCTCCAAGCCTCCGATTCCAGGCATATTGATATCCATCAAAATAACATCTGGCCTGAGAGATTCCGTTAGTTCCAGTGCCTCCTCGCCACTGGCTGCGGTCCCAACGACCTCGATCTCGCGATCGGAGGCCAGAATATATTCAATGCCACTACGGACGAGTTCGTGGTCATCCGCAATGAGTAGTTTGATCATCGTTTGCCAGCAGGGTGATCGTTGTTGTGATTGCGACGCCCTAAAAATATCAAGGGGAATTGAGCCTTTTGGCGGAGAGGGTGGGATTCGAACCCACGGAGGGTCTCCCCTCGCCGGTTTTCAAGACCGGTGCTTTCAACCGCTCAGCCACCTCTCCGAACTGATCGATTAGGATATCGTAAAGGAGAGGAGATCGCTAGCCTGTTAATTCGTCCTGAAGGGCTCCGTCATCTATTCCAGCCGAGGCAGGTGGTCTGCTTCGAAAACGCCGTGAATACTTT
>JALVSV010000069.1 GCA_027024125.1 Methylothermaceae bacterium
CATGGCATCGATCATCTTTTGACGTAACACTGTCATCGGACTTCTCCTCTAATCGCGACCAAAAGCGGTCACAACGAGTGTCCGACAAACCGTCAGTGAATGGGAAATCTATGGAGATAGCGAAAAAGCTACCGCGAAGCGGTTTAGTTCAACGTTTGCCGTAACCGGCGCATTTGTAGTGAGCGCAGCGAACGAAAAATGCGTCCGAGTTTACGGCATTGTTAGCTGATTTACGCCTTACGAGCCCACTCAATGATTCTATCAACGAGGTCGTTAACTAGATTAGACTTCTGCCCATCATTCCATGCAGATTCGAGAGCATAGGCAATAACCAGCGGATTCTTCTTGAGATTTGCTGCATTACCATAACGTGCCAATGCTTTATCCCGATATTTTTGCCAATCACCTTGAAAGTCTTTCTCAATTTCTTTTGTCAGATTTTCCTGCCATCCGGTGCATCTGTCTTTGATAATATGCTCCTCTGGCCAGTCTTTAACATCGTTATATCCTAGCAATTTCTGTAATGCCGAATTTTCCAGCTTATGCTGAGCAACTTCACTCGATTTCGTCTTGTCTGTATCACAGTCAAACATGACATAAACCGGCAGCCCTATTTGCAAAGCCATAGCTAAAGGTTTTGCCAACTCCGATTTTCCTCCGACTGGTACAATATGACATCCATATTTACGGTATTCATCCATCAAGCCATTTAGCATCAATCCCGTAGAGATATAGGCGGAGTCCTCTATACCTTCAACGAGAATGAGCCTGCTACAGAAAAACATTTCATTTATGACTGGGTTTAAAGCAGAATAAAGCTTAGCTAGCATCCCTTTTTCGTTGACCAATTTTAGACCAACACCATTAAGCTGATTGGATAGATCAGAATATTTTACTTGAGTAATAACAGAAGAACTTGGCTCGCCTTCTTCTCTTACTACACGAACTGACTCGAAATTGTCACCGGGAATGAACAATGGGCTATGCGAACATGCAATAATCTGTGAACCACTTAATGATAGTTCATGAAGCACATCCGCCAAATGCCTAGCTTGTGGAGGGTGTTGATATAACTCAGGCTCCTCAATGCCCATAATCAACGTCGGTTGACTTTCCGAACCCAAAGTAGCTAACTCTTGCAAAAGAGTTAGCAAGTATGACCTTTGAAGACCATGTCCAAAACGAGAAAGCTCGCCAGAAAACCCTCTTTCTCCTAATTTAATATATGCCCATGGTTCTTCTATTTTTACCGATTTATCCGGATCCTGCTTCCAAAGCACCTGGGCAGATGCTTGAGTATGATCCCAACTCCTTAATTTTACTTCAAGCGAGGAAGACAGTTCATCGAGTGCATCTTGTTCTGCATCGAGCATATCCTGATAATCAGACTGCAGCTTAGTCCTTAGCTCATTTACTTTTTTTGAGAAATCAATTTTCGATCTAACCGTTCGAGTTAGCAGCTGACCTAGCGCCGAGTTTCTTGATTCTTCCGCTTCTTCAGAGAAATCTTTAGTGGCCGGAACAAATATCCATTGTATATGAGGGGATAATTTATTGGATCCTTTAGTAGCACCATAGAACTGATCTTCACTAGGAATCAGATCACATTCATCAGGATGCTGTGCTTCATATTCATGCAACGCAGATATCATGTCTGCTTTTGTAGAAGCTGCAGCAATATCTGGATATGTCGATCTTAATTCAGCAAATATTTTTTTTAATTCTACAGCTTTTGCTCCATTCTTATCTGCTTCAAAATATTTACGGAAAGCGTTAAAGCCTAATCTATTTCCATATTGCTTAACTTCCGCCCTCCTAGAGTGTTTGTCGAATACTGCGACAGACGACAATCAACTTGTCTTGCCTTACATAATCAGATAGCTGCTCTTTTGCTTCATCAGACAAATCTCTAAATGTGACAGTTATCCTGATTGGCTCATCAGTTACCTTGTGATGGAAATCATCTTCTTCAAGTTTGCTTAGATCAGTTTTTGAATCCTTATATTGCCTAAAAAAGACGTTAAGCGCATATAAAACGGTAGATTTTCCTGCCCCATTTCGACCAACAAAACACGTGTAGTCATCAAAATGAATAGTTTCATCCTTAAACGATCGGAAGTTTTGAATTCGTACTGATTCTATTTTCATCCCTGCCTCGTTTTTTCAGCTAACATATAAGCATTTTATCTGCCGTGCGCAGCATGGCAGATAAATGTCTGTTGGACTATGCCGTCACCACGGCTTGCTATTTAT
>JALVSV010000070.1 GCA_027024125.1 Methylothermaceae bacterium
GACCGTTCTGATGGCTGCAGTCAGAAGCTCCATCGACGATCGGATTTATCAAGGGGCGCTACTGAGAGCGTTGGGGGCCAGGAGGCGTGTGGTGGCTGTCAGCCAATGGATCGAATTCACACTACTTGGATTGTTTGCCGGAGTGCTGGCGGTCTGGGTCACTGAGACGCTGGCGTGGCTGTTGTATGTGCAGGTGTTCGATATCGAATACCGTCTGCATCTGCCGCTCTGGTGGATGGTGCCGCTCTTGGGGGGGCTGCTGACCGGCGTGTCGGGTTATCTCAGTACCCGGGGAGTGTTAAGGAAGAGTCCTGTGATCGTGTTTCAGGAGCTATGAATAAAGAAGGCGCGGTTTCAACCGCGCCCTGTCAATTCAGACCGAAAAAGTTTTATTACTGTGCTTTCAGGTTGACGATGGTCGTCCAGCCCTTCTTGCCGGCGCAGTCTCCTTCCAGCGGCTCTACCTGGACGTATTTCACGAAGGCCACGACGGTCTCTTGTAATACCTTGGCCGGTGTGTTGGGATCGACCACACAGACCTGTTCCTTTTCCCGCAGTTCGGGATCGGTTGCGCCCATCCTCCCGGGGGCCTGGAGTAGCAGTACATCACCCCCACCGGTGACATTGGGGTTGACCAGAGTATAGGTCTGGCCTATCTGGATGGTGGGAACGGGTACCTGAGTGACCTTGTCGCCGCCAAAGAACAACATTCCTAATAAGATCAACACGATGGCGCCAATGCCGCCATAAAAAGCCATTGGGTTCTTTTCCTTCAGTCCCATGATCACTGACAGGATCTTGTTGGTAGCGGCTTCAGCTTCTTCCTTGGCGGCTTCGGCTTTTTCCTCCACGGTTTCGACCACTTCTTCCAGGGTTTCCTTCACTTCCTCCAAGGTGTCCTTGCCTTCTTCCTCAGAACCCGGTGTGGGATTTTCGTTCTCGTTACTCATTCTTATACCTCCTCGTTAGATCAGCCCTTGGGCATTGTGATTGTGAATATGTTGGTAATTCCCCATACCCAGAGCGATTATACTAATTGTGCCTTTGAATGATAAACAGTGAGAGGGTGCGCAGCAAATCCGCTTTGTCTCCAAGAGGCTGGAGACTGGCCAGCGCATCTTCGTGCATTTCCCTGGCTTTCTGTTTGGCGCCGTTCATTCCCAACAAGGCGGGATAAGTGGGTTTGTTCTGGGCCCGGTCCTTGCCTTGCGTCTTGCCCAGGGTGGCGGTATCGCCTTCCTCGTCGAGGATGTCGTCCTGGATCTGGAAGGCCAGGCCGATGCATTTGGCATAGTGATCCAGCCGTTCGGCCATGTCGGGGTCAAGGGCGGGGTGCGCCAATGCAGCCAGGCGAACGCTGGCACGGATCAAGGCGCCGGTCTTGTAGATGTGCATCATTTCCAGGGCCGGAAGATCCAGTTGCAGCCCCACCGACATCAGGTCGATCGCCTGTCCACCCACCATGCCATTGGAACCGGATGCCTTGGCCAGGCAGTCGATCATGGCCACCCTCTGGTTGGCGCCGACCTTCATTTCGGGGTCGGTGGCCAGTACTTCGAAGGCCAGCGTTTGCAGCGCATCGCCTGCCAGAATGGCGGTGGCCTCGTCGAATTTCACATGACAGGTGGGCTTGCCACGCCTGAGGTCGTCGTCGTCCATGGCTGGCAAGTCGTCGTGAATGAGGGAATAGGCATGGATGAATTCGACAGCGCAGGCCGGGCCATTCAAGGTGTCGAGAGGGATCTCAAGAGCCTGGCCGGTGGCATAGGTCAGGATGGGGCGGAGCCTTTTTCCCCCATCCAGGACCGAATAGCGCATCGCCTGATGGAGCCGGGCCGGCAGTTTGTCGGCAGGAGGAAGACGTCGGTCCAGGGCCTGTTCGACGCGATCACGGCAAGCCTGCATGAAAGATTTGAGAAGTTCGGATTTAGTGTTGGTCATCGTTTGTCTGTAGCGGTTCGAGTCGCATGGAGCCGTCTTCGCCACGGGTCAGTATCTGTACCTTCTGTTCCGCCTCCTGGAGTGCCTTTTGACAAGATCGAGCCAACTGAACCCCCTTTTCGAACAGCTTGAGCGATTCCTCGAGGCTCACGTCTCCACGCTCCAAGCGTTCCACGATGGTCTCAATTTCCTTGAGTTGATCTTCGAAACCCGGTTTGCGTTTGGCCATGTTGGTCGTGCGACAAAAGCCCTTACCTTAAGGTTTTTGGCATAATGTGTCAAAAAGCGAGGAGGTATGGGGTATGTACAG
>JALVSV010000071.1 GCA_027024125.1 Methylothermaceae bacterium
CCTTTACTCAACCCCTTACGTGTTTAGATGACGTGGTCCTGACCCTACTCCAATGTCCCTTGCGGCAGGGATTGTAAACAGCTCTATGGGCTGACCCGTTGAAGCAGCACGGTTACGATGTCTTCTTTCGGGATTTCGGTGGGTTCGGCATCCCGGCGACCCTTGTACTCCACCTTGCCGGCATCGAGAAGGCGGTCACTCAGAACGATTCTATGGGGAATCCCAATCAGTTCCATGTCGGCGAACATGACGCCGGGACGGACTTGGCGATCGTCAAACAGGACTTCGATGCCCACCTTTTGCATCGCTTCATATAAGTCCTCTGCAGCTTCTTTCAAGCGCTCGGATTTGTGCATATTGACCGGCACCAGGGCCACGTGGAAAGGTGCCAGATTGATCGGCCAGATGATGCCGCGGTCGTCGTGGTTCTGTTCGATGGCGGATGCCACCACCCGGCTGATACCGATACCGTAACATCCCATGATGAGCGTTTGTTCGCGGCCATTTTCATCCAGAATGGTGGCATTGAGGGCGTCGGAGTATTTGGTGCCCAGCTGGAATATGTGGCCCACTTCGATCCCCTTCCTGATGACCAGGGTGCCCTGGCCATCGGGGCTGGGATCTCCTTCCTGGACATTGCGAATGTCGACTACCTCTGGTACTGGGAGGTCCCGTTCCCAGTTCGCACCAACATAGTGTTTTCCGTCCTGATTGGCACCACAGACAAAATCGGCCAAAACGGCGGCGCTGCGGTCGCACACCATGGGGATTTCGAGTCCGATGGGGCCAATGGAACCGGAATGACAACCTACCACCTCGTGGATCTCGGCCTCGCTGGCCAATTCCAAGGGTGCTTTGACCAGTGGATGCTTTTCGGCCTTGAGCCGGTTGAGTTCATGATCACCTCGCAGCAACAGGGCCACCAGATTGCCTTGCTCTCCTTTCACCAGAAGCGTCTTGAGTATTTTTTCTGCCGGCACGCCAAGGAAGTGGCTGACTTGTTCTATGGTGTGCTGGTTGGGGGTGTCCACCAGCGCCAGGGATTGGGCAGGCCCTGGACGCTGCTGGCTGGATGGCAGGGCTTCCGCCATTTCCACGTTGGCGGCGTAGTCGCTTTCGGTGGAAAAGGCGATCTCATCTTCCCCGGCATCGGCAAGAACATGAAATTCATGGGACAGATTGCCGCCGATGGCGCCACTGTCGGCAATGACCGCCCGGAAATCCAGACCCAGGCGGGTAAAGATCCGGCCATAGGCGTCATACATGGCCTGATAGGTTTCCCGTAGGGAATCCATGCTGGTATGGAAGGAGTAGGCGTCCTTCATGATAAACTCACGGGCGCGCATGATGCCAAAACGGGGGCGTATTTCGTCGCGGAATTTGGTCTGGATCTGATAGAAATTGACGGGCACCTGCTTGTAACTTTTGATTTCCGTGCGCACCAGGTCGGTAATGATCTCTTCGTGGGTCGGGCCAAGGCAGAATTCACGCTTGTTGCGGTCCTTGAGGCGGATCAACTCATCACCGTATTCTTCCCAGCGCCCCGATTCGCGCCACAACTCAGCTGGCTGCAGCGCGGGCATCAGCAGTTCGAGGGCACCGGTGCGGTCCATCTCCTCACGGACGATGCGTTCCACTTTGCGCAGGACCTTGAGGCCCAGAGGCATCCAGGTGTACAGGCCTGCCGCCAGTTTGCGGATGAGGCCTGCACGCATCATCAACTGGTGACTGACGACCTCGGCGTCGGAAGGGACTTCCCTGAGGGTGTGTAATTGGAATTGGCTGGTACGCATGGGTGTTGTTCTGCTTTGAGTCAAAAACCATTATTCTAACCCGAATGGATTATTTTGAAGCCTCTTTACGCACGGCGTTGGAACTGATCTTGTCAGGGGACAGTCAGGTTCTGCACATTGCATTCACCTCGGTCAGGATATCCCTGGTTGCCGTGTCCGTGGCGTGCCTGCTTGCTTTGCCGGCTGGGGTTCTGATAGGCATGACTGATTTTCCAGGACGTCGTTTGCTTCGCCAGGTGCTGGGGGCGATGATGGCGCTGCCTACAGTGGTGGTCGGCTTGTTGCTTTATGGACTGCTGAGTCGCAAAGGTCCTTTGGGCGATTTGGGGTTGCTGTATACGCCCTGGGCAGTGATCATCGGCCAGAGCCTCCTGGTTCTGCCTTTGATGATTCACCTGATCAGTTCCTCGGTGATGGGGGCCGATCCCCGTCTGCTTCCGACCTTGCAGAGTCTGGGC
>JALVSV010000072.1 GCA_027024125.1 Methylothermaceae bacterium
GACATCAGCCGCTGCAAGGTCCCCTCCGGATCGGCATGGAGATCCTCATAGCGCAGCAGAAAGAAGTCCTTGACCTTGTCTGCCTCTTCGGCCCATAGATTCATGAAGCTAATAATATGAGGAAGACCGGCATCCTCATTCATGACGAAGTCGAACAGGCTGACATTGGCGCCATCAGGTGGGTATTTGTTCAGGCGCTTTTTGTAAGGCCGCATCCGGTAACGCCACTGGAAGAATTGGGAAACCGCCACATCCCGGGGATCTCGCACCAGCAACACGACTTTTTTGTCATAGAAATCGACTTTTGAATCGCTGTGGCCAGTGTAATCCTTGATGTAGTTGTCATGAGTGAAAAATATTTTTGGGATGGCTGGATTCATACTGTGAAAGTTGTCGAAACCGATCAGGGATCTTTCCGGCAGTCCATGCATCACCTGATAGACTCTTGACAACATCACCCGCAACCAGGTTCGCCCGCTTTTGCCAAAAGAGACGATCACGATGTCGGCTCGTTTCAGCAGGGCCACCTGTTCACGTCCCCGTAACCTGCGCTGGGCCGCGATCCTTTCCTTTTCTGACTGGAAGAACAGGAGTCCGTTGAGTAGACTACGGGAAGCTTTCTTCCAGATCAAGCGGGTCCCTTGTCTGACTGTATGTGTGAATGAAAGCATAGTGCGATTAAACGACGATACCGGTACGTGATTGGTTAACAGCATGGGAAATAAGGAATATAGTAAACTTTCAACATTTTTTTACCAAGAGAATTCATTCTTCAGAATCATCCTGCCAATGGGCGGGCGATGGTGGAATCAAGCTGAGTTGCACAACGACGGCCAATTGGAATGTTAGGATTCAACGACAATTTAAGGAAGGCGATAATCATCGGAACGACAGCGGTATTGCCAGAATACCTGCGTGTGAATGTCCGAAGGCGGCTGCTGGGGAAGCTCGAGGTGGATATCGCCTCGAGGTCACGCTTGATCCTTATCGCTCATCCCAAGAGTGGCAACACCTGGCTCAAGGTCATGCTGACCCGCCTGTATGCCAACAGGGAAGGGATTTCCGAGAAGGATTTCTCACGCTACAATCTTTTGGCCGACTCCAATCCTAGTATCCCCCGCATCGCCGCAACCAATGGTTGGTATAGTTATGAGGGTGAAGTGGGCAGGCTTTTGATGGCGGGCAGCCATGACAATCCTCTGAAACACAAACCCGTGGTGTTACTGGTGCGCAATCCGGCGGATATCGCCGTATCCTGGTACTTCCAGTTCACCAAACGCCAGTCCCGCCACAAGCAGGAACTGATCAACCATTTTATTGACCACCCCATTGATCGCACCCGTATCGGCATGTGGGAATTCGTGCGCCACAGTGACATTGGTCTGCCATTTCTCATCGAGTTTCTCAACACCTGGGAGCGGCGGGTGGCGGGTCTCGAAATGGGCATGGTGATTCGTTACGAAGATCTACGTACTTGCACAGGTGAGGTATTGGACCGAATCACCCGGTTGATGGGTGACCATTTCAGTGAGGAGGAGATCCAGGCGGTAGTCGAGTTTGGGGCCTTCGACAATCTGCGGAAACTGGAAGCGCAGGGTTTCTTTCGCCAGGGTGGGCTGACCTTGCGCAATGCCAAGGACCCGGAGAGTTTCAAGGTTCGCCGGGCCAAGATCAATGGATACCAGGATTATTTCACCCCGGAACAGGTGGCGGAACTGGAAGCGTTGATGGCGGATCGTCTGTCACCTACGCTGGGTTATTGCAGGGCACTCAGCCAGGCGGGCTGAGCAGGAGCGAGCATGGCGACAGCCAGGGAAAATCCCCAGGAAAGACATGTGGTAGCCCCACGAATATGGCTGCTGCTGGGCGACAAGAAAGGGGACAATGGCCAGGTCTACACCATTGCCGATGCTTTGGGATGGCCTTGGGAGCTGCGTCATATCCAGATGCGGGACGAATTCGTTTTTGGCAAGCCAAAGGTCGGTCCCACGCTCTATCACATCGACCGCGCACGCACCGACCCTCTCGAGCCTCCCTGGCCGGACCTGATTCTCACCATTGGACGCCGTCCTGCCAACGTGGCCCTTTGGGTCAAGGAACGATCCGGTGGGCAGAGCCGCATCGTCCTGGTTGGTAAACCTTCGGGTATGATGGATCGTTTCGATCTGATTGTCGCCAGTTCGGAGAATCTTTTCCCGCCCTTGCCCAATGTCCTCCCTATCTCCCTGCCACTGATGCGGGTGGACGAAACGGCGGTAGCCAATGCTGCAGGTCTCTGGAGTCAGAGGTTGGGTGCTTTGCCCCGTCCACTGATCGCCGTCCTGATCGGTGGCCCCACAGGCCCCTATGGGTACAATCATGTCGATATCCACAGGTTGATCAGCATCGCCCATGATGTGCTTTCGCAAGGTGGTACGCCATATTTCACCTCCAGCCGCCGAACTCCGTCCACAGTGGTCAAGTCCTTGCAGGACAGACTTCCGAAGGGAAGCCGGTTGTTCGCCTGGGACGCCCGGGTGGAGCCAAACGAGAACCCCTATCTTGGTCTTTTGGGCTGTGCCGATGGCTTCATCGTCACCGCAGACAGTATCTCGATGATGACGGAAGTGATCCGTCTGCGCCGTCCCTTGGCAATCCTCCCCCTGTCTACCGGTATCGTGGGTAGGGCGGATCAGTTGCGGCGCTCCCTGGCGCGCTGGTTGTTCGCACCCGCAGGTGGTTCCCCGCTCGATAGGATACGCGGCTGGCTGGCTGGACTGGCCTATCACAGCGGTTTCATCACCCATACCCGGGATTTCCAGGCTTTTCATCAGACCTTGATTGACTTGGGACTGGCGGTCTTGTGGCAGAGGGGGGCGGTTCCTCCACCCACAGGCCAGGTGCCTGACGATGTATCACAGGTGGTCGAGCGGATCGGTAAGATGTTGCAAGAGGATCGGCCTTTGAGGAACTCTGCCAGGCAGGGGTAGGGCAGCTTATGACGCCAGGACCTGCAATGTCTCCTGAGAGTGCATTTCCGCCGCCGTGTAACCGAAACCGGCTGTCAGATTTCGGGAAATATAGTCCTCGATTTGTGCCAGTTCCTGCGCGGAGAAATAATCTCGATAGCCACCGACCTTGCCACGACGCACCTTGAATGAGTCGGGATTGTTGATGTTCTTGGGTGCAAGCCTACGCTTACCTGCGGGCTGATCATTGCTGGCTTCAAGTTTACGCATGCTCTCCAGGCTGGAAAATTCGATGGCATGATTGATGTCAGATTCGGCGATTTCACAGCAGAAAAAATTCAGGATGCGGTGCAAACCGGAAGGCTCCACCATATCGCGCGCTGCACGTCGGGGGGTAGAAACGAAAACATTGACACGAGACGCTCGCGCTTCTTTTTTTGGAATTTCCTGTCAGCGGGTTTCAACATATTTGATCTCCTTGGGTCGATACGATTCACATAACCTCCATGCAACAAAATGGGCAAAGCATCAAAGTTGTTCGGAGCTTTTCAGGTGCTCGGGGGGTGGTGAGCGATTGGCAGGTTTGACGGGGTATGAGATTTGGCAACGACTCGGTCATTTCACTCGAAGCGGGAAATCTCAGAGTTCTAGCAATATCACACCCAAGCCTGGTTGCAGAGCCTGGGGATGACCAGCAGTGATAAATGGCTATGAGATCGTTCCGTTATTTTCGGTTGGCAGAGCCATGTTCCCTGGTTTCCAGCGTGTTGTAGCCAAATACAGGGTCCAGGTTATCCTCCACAAAGCGATCGATGATAGACAGCTGCCGGTCGTCGAAATAGTCCCTGTAGCCCCCTACCTTGGCCCTGCGTACCTTGAAAGAGTCCGGATTGTTTTTGTCACCGGGTCGTACCCTGGCTCCACTGGCCCAGAAGACCTTTTTGGTTTCCAGCCGTTTCATGTTTTCATAGTCGGCAAACTCCACTGCCTCCTGGATTTCCTCCACCTTGCCTGGTGTTCCAACGAAAGCCAACAGCTGTTTCAGGACGGCTTGCGGATCTTTGCGCATATCCTCATAGCGAATCACTAGCAGTTCGTTGGCAGGATCGGCGAGGAATTCAGCCCAGCCATTGAAGAAATCGACGATGCGGGGTATACCGACCTTGGTGTCAGTAATGAATTCGAACAAAGATATCTCTGCGCCATGAGGGGGATACTCGTTGAGTCTTTTCTTATGGGGGCGCATCCGATATTTCCACTGGAAAAACTGGGAGACTGCCACATCCCTCGGATCCCGGACCAGCAACACCACTTTTTTTCCCTTGAAGTGATCGAGGGTCTTCCAGTCCTGCAGATAGTCGCGCAAATAATTGTTGTGACTGAACAGTACTTTGGGAATGGCTGGATTGCGGCGGTTGAGATTGTCGAATTCCAGGAGAATCTGTTGGGACAGGCCATGTTTGATCTGATAGAAACGCGATAACATCACCCTCAGCCAGGTGCGTCCGCTTTTTCCCCAAGATATCAGTATCCAATCGGCTTGCCGAAGCTTACGGTACTCTTCCTTGCCCCGGAGCCTGCGCTCGATGGCAATTCTCTTCGATTGGGGGAGAAAAAAAAGCGCTGTAGTGATGATATGTCGGCCTACCACAGCCAGCATTTCTTTCATGTCCATCGATTGAATTCCACGCTTGAAAAATTGAGATATGTCATAGTCCAGGACAGGGCTCCGTCATCTATATAAGCCGGGGCAGGTGATCTGCTTCGAAAAACGCCGTAAATACTTTCTTGCTGTGCAGTCCTGCTGTGCAAGAAAGTCCTGCCCAAACTTCCCTGTTTGGGCGCTCGCCCGTCTGCGAAAGTTCACCGGACTTTCGGTCCGGGCTCGCCCTTGTAGGCTCCACGCCGGCCTCCCTGCCGGCGAGGCTTTCGAATCAGATCACCTGTCCCTTCATTCAATCCGTTACGTGTTTAAATGACGTGGTCCTGTAGTCCAGGATTACAGGCTTCTGCATCGTCTTCAAAGTAAGGTATCATGGACGAGCTAGCATTACTGGGCTGTTACCATAACCAACAGTCAGGACGAGCAGGCGAACTTGGCATCATCATAAACCGAATCGGGTTCGGAGGTGAGGGTGTCTCTCTGAACTGTAATCAAGAAGAAATAATTACAACATACGACTTTACTTGCCGATCTTTTTCTTTGATTGGATGACAAGGTGATCGGGGATGTGGGTTCGATCCGTGTCTGTGATATTGAATTATAAAGCGCTTGACGAAGTACCCTTGCAACGGGATCCTTATGACTACCTGGTGGTGAGGGAGGCGATCGAACCTGGAACCATGAAAGAGCTGATTCGGGATTATCCAAAGATTGACATACCAGCCAATTACCCACCGCAAAAGTTGAACTATGGCCCACGTTTTGCCGACTTACTGAAAGAATTGGATAGTGACCGGTTTCAGCAACTGGTGGCCAGTAAATTCGGGGTGGATCTTGGCGAGGCGAACAAAACCATCACCGTAAGAACCCTGTCGGAACGAAGCGACGGCAACATCCATACCGATCACTGGAGCAAAATCATCACGTTGCTGATCTACTTTAACCCGGTTTGGGAACACGAAAGCGGCCGCTTTCGGGTGCTTCGTTCTTCCACCGATATCGATGACTACGCAGCGGAAATTCCACCTCTGGCCGGCACCCTGTTGGCCTTCCGCCGCTGTGACCACTCCTATCATGGTTACAGAAGGTTTGAAGGGGAACGCCGTATGCTTCAGATGAGTTGGGTCAGACCCAACCGTTTCGCCTGGTATGCCCAGCAACTCGCCCGTTTAGGAACCCACACCGCGAAACGGGTCTCCTGGTTGTTCCAGTAGTCAACTCTGTGGACAAGCCTTTTGAGCGAAAGCTGAAGTGGATCCATTCGTTGGTGACATTGACCTGCCTTCTTTTTCCCCCTTGGTTGGGGAGATTGTGACCCCATTGCTCGTGACGCTCCCTCCCTTGGAGGTGCAGGAGGCAAGACCGGCAGCGACGCTGATGGTAACTGTTGCAGGAAAATCGCAACGGTTCGTTGGGGGCATGCGTCTTTCCTTGACCTGAGTTTTTCCTGGGGGCGGATCGGGAGGCACCCGCTGGCGGCGTCCCAGATGCGCTGTTGGTTCTACAGAAGGATTTTCTGTTGAGCCCGGTCTCATTTCGTGCTTGAATGGAATCAACCCCAGAGAGAGATCAGGCAGTCTCCCTTACTCATAGCGATTGGCCATATGTATGTAGGGCAAGAAGCATGACCGAAATTATCCGCAACCTGTTGAAGAACACCCGTGTCGTCGAGATCGTCGGCGATACCATCCGGGTCAGATCCAGGGACATTTCCTTCGGTGAAATGGCTCTGGTAGAGAACATCGACGGAGAAAAGTCCCTCGCCCGGGTGGTGGATCTGGAAGGAGATCTGGTCAGTCTCCAGGTGTATGCCGGCGGCAAGGGCCTTTCCACTGACGCCACCGTCAGTTTTCTGGGTCATCCGCCAGATGTCGTCTATTCCGAACATATCCTGGGACGTATCTTCAGGGGTTCCGGCGAACCCATCGACAATGGGCCTGACCTGTCCATGGAGCCGCGGATACCCGTTGACGGCCCTACTGTCAATCCGGTCATGCGGGTGATGCCCAGCAAGATGATCGAGACCCAGGTGCCGATGATCGACCTGTTCAATTGCCTGGTGGAGAGCCAGAAGATCCCCATCTTTTCCGTAGCGGGTGAGCCCTACAACGAACTGTTGGCCCGCATCGGCTTCCAGGCCAATGCCGACATCCTGGTGTTCGGTGGTATGGGTCTGGTGTTCGACGACTATCATTTCTTCCGCACCGCCTTCGAGGAGCATGGGGTTTTCCACCGTACCGTGATGTTCGTCAACCAGGCTTCAGATCCCCTGGTGGAGCGCTTGATGATTCCCGATATGGCCTTGGCGGTGGCGGAGAAGATGGCGGTGGATGAAAACAAACGGGTGCTGGTGCTGCTCACCGACATGACCGCTTTCGCAGATGCGATGAAAGAGCTGGGAGTGGCCCAGGAGCGCATCCCGGCAATCCGTGGTTATATGGGGGATCTCTATACCCAATTGGCGCGCCGTTACGAGAAGGCCTGCGACTTCAAGGGTGCCGGCTCCCTGACCATCCTGTCGGTCACCACCATGCCCGGCGGCGATGTCACCCATCCTGTCCCCGACAACACCGGCTATATCACCGAAGGCCAGTTCTATCTTCACGACGAGGTCATCGACCCTTTCGGCTCCCTGTCCAGGCTCAAGCAACATGTGGTCGGCAAGGCCACCCGTGAGGATCATGGCCAGATCATGAATACCATGATCCGTTTCTATTCAGGTGCCGTGGAGGCTCAAAAGAAGCAGACCATGGCATTCGAGCTGTCGGCGTTCGACGAGAAGTTGCTCAAATTTGGCCAGCTGTTCCGCAATCGCTTCATGGATATCCATGTCTCCCTTCCCCTGAACGAGGCCCTGGATCTTTGCTGGCAGACCCTGGCCGAATGTTTCGAGCCGGACGAACTGCTGATGAAGCAGACCCTGATCGAAAAATATTATCCCAGGCAGGCTGGGCAGCCGGCCGGTTGAGGCAGGTATGGCGAAGCTCAAACTGTCCAAGCAGGCCATGTCCGAGCAGCAGGAACAGCTCAAGCTATATCAGCGTCTGCTGCCCTCTCTGGATCTGAAACGCCGCCAGCTGTCGGTGGAGGTACAGAAGGCAGAGGCCGAATACGCCGCGGCCAAAGCCGAGGTGGAAGCGTTACAGAATCGTATTGGTGAGGAACTGCCGATGCTGGCAGATCCTGATTTTCGATTGACCGATCTGGTGACCTTGTCTGGTTATGAGGTGAGCGAACAGAATGTGGTCGGGGTGAGATTGCCGGTGCTCAAAACCCTCAAGTGTGAGGTGGCTGATTATTTACACTTGGCTACACCTCCCTGGGTGGATACCCTGGTAAACCGATTGAAGCAGGCCATCGAGCAGCAGATCCGGGCCGAGATCGCGGCCCAACGGCTCGAGATCCTGCGCCGGGAAGTGCGGCGGATCACTCAAAGAGTCAATTTGTTCGACAAGGTATTGATTCCCACCGCCAAGGAAAACATCAAGAGGATCCGGATCTATCTGGATGAGGCTGAACGTTCGGCGGTGATCATCTCCAAGCTGGCCAAAGGGAAGCAGCTTGCCCAGCGATCCCAGGGAATGTCATGAGTATCGTCCCCCTCAGCAAGGTAACCATGATCGGGCTCACCGAGGACAAGGAACCGTTGTTAAGAGAGCTTCTGGACCTTGGGTGTGTGGATATCATTCCTCTCCAGACGGTTTCCGGAGAAGGAGAATCCACCAGGCCACCGGCTGGCGCCGAGGAGGCGCTGAAATTTCTCCGCGACTGTCCTGCCCGTCGCCGCCATCAGGTGCGCGACTCGTCCCGTTTTGATCCGCTGGAGGTGGAACGTAAGGTTTTGGAAGTACGCAAGCGCCTTTTGGATCTGGAGGAAGAGAGGGATTTCCTGATCAAACGATTGCGTGATCTGGCCCCCTGGGGGGATTTCGAGTTCCCTGGCCTGGATGAAATGGGCGGTTATCGTCTCTGGTTCTATGTGGTTACTCATGCGGATATGCCCAAGATTCGGGTCCTCCCCTATTATCAGGAGGAGGTTAAACGCGACAACCGTTTCCATTATGTGGTGTTGATCTCCCAAGAAGAGCCTCGGGATGTACCTATACCCCGCGTCCACGTGGGGAATCGTTCTCGTCTTGAGTTGAGTGCCCGGCTCGACGAAGTGGAGTTGGCCATCGAGGACACCCAGGCGGAACGAGCCTGGCTGACCCGCTGGTATCATCTGCTGAAACGCAATCTGGCACAACTCATGGATCGGGCGGCGGTGAAGGATGCGGGTGGGAAACTGTTGCACCATGAACCTCTCGTCGCGCTACAAGGGTGGGCACCGGAGCATCAGGTGCCTGTTCTGGCGGGCAGGGCAGGCAGACGCAATTTGGCCTTCCAGGCGGAAGAACCTCATTCTGAGGAGCAGCCACCCACTTTGCTACATAATCCGTCCTTTCTTTCGGCAGGCGAGGATCTGGTCAACTTCTATATGACGCCAGGCTATCGTACTTGGGATCCATCGGCCATTGTGTTCATCTCCTTTTCCCTCTTTTTCGCCATGATCCTGGCAGATGCCGGCTATGCAGCCCTGTTGGGCCTGGGACTTTGGCTCTACTGGCGCAAGCTGGGGTCCAGTTCTACAGGAAGGCGTTACCGGCCGCTGCTTTTGTCCATCGTGGTGCTGTCGGTTTGTTATGGGGTACTCGTTGGCAGTTATTTTGGTGTTTCCCCGCCAGCAGATACATTGCCAGGAAAACTTCATCTGCTGGATATGAGCGACACCAATTTGATGATGTCCATCTCGGTGCTGATCGGTTGCCTTCACGTGATACTGGCCAATATGATGGATGCCTTGCGTTATCCGAGGTTGACCGATGGCCTGGCTCCGGTGGGCTGGGCGTTTGTCGTATCAGCCGGTCTGGTGCTGGTGCTCGGTGGCGGTTTCGGCCTCCACTTGCCACTGGCAGTCCCACTGACATTGGCAGGGATTGGCCTGGTCATGGTGCTGGTGTGGACGGCCCCTCAAGAACCTCCAGTCAAACGGGCGCTCAAGGGGGTATTGGGGCTGACCAACGTGACCGGGGCCTTTGGTGACGTGCTCAGTTATCTGCGTCTGTTTGCCCTGGGGCTGGCCAGTGGTTCCCTGGCCACGCAGTTCAACCAGATGTCGGCCAGCCTGGTCGAATCCATGCCGGGGATCGGATTTCTGATTGCAATTTTGGTGCTGATCCTCGGTCACGCAGTCAACCTGTCTTTGGGGCTGGCGAGTGGGGTGATTCACGGGTTGCGTCTGAATGTGATCGAGTTCTTCAAGTGGGGACTGAAAGAAGAGGGTAGACCTTTTCGCCCCCTGAAACGGACTCAAAGGTAGGAATGGTATAGATGAGGTACTGTGAATGGTACAAATATATATGTTGGGCCGGGAGCAGGGGAGTGGTTTTCGGGACGCCGTGAATCCTTTCCTGCTGCGCATTCCTGCTTTGCGGGAAAGCCCGGCCCGGACTTCCTTGTCCGGGCGCTCGCGCGGCTGCGAAAGTCCACCGGACTTTCGGTCCAGCTCGCCCCTGGAGGCACGGACGCGGCCGTCCAGGCCGCGTACGCCTTCAAGCCACTCCCCTGCTCCCAGCTTTGGTTCTTTCATGCATTGGCGTGAAAAAAGTTTCATGGCTGTTAGGCCGAAGCCCATAGCCCAACCATTTGCCGCAAAATGACAATGACAGAGAGTTAGGAGGTTCGAACGATGGATTCCCTGATCCTTACCCTGGGGTGGATCGGTATGTATGCCCCCCTGGCGCTGGGTGCGATTGGCAGTATGGTCGGTTGTGCCCGGGCTGGTATGAGTGCCGCCGGCGCTTTGCTCGACGTCGAGAGCGGTTATGGTCGCTATATCGGTGTGGCAGCCATGCCATCATCCCAGAGCATCTATGGCATCGTGGTTACCATGGCCCTGAGGCGCGATCTGACCATCGACAACTCGCCGGGTATCTTTGGCTTGGGCGTGCTGGTGGGATTGGCCCTCATGGCCAGTGCCTTCGCCCAGGGAGATGCCTGTGCTGCTTCCATCAACGCCTCCAAGAACAAGCTGGAGATCTTTGGCATCTCACTGGCGCCAGCTGCCTTGGTTGAGGGGTTTGCGGTCTTCGCCTTCGTGTTCGCTCTGGTGCTGTCTGCCGGAATTCCCAAATGACACGATGGAGGACGTCATGATGACTGCTAAACCACCGGAGCCCAAGGGAGTCCAGGATCTGATCGACAGAATCCGCAATGAGGGCGTCAAACAGGCCAGGGAGGAGGCTGAGCGTATCGTCAGGGAAGCCGAGCACAAGGCTGCCAAGTTGTTGGCCGATGCCAAGGAGGAAGCCCGGCAGCTGCAGGAAGAGACCCATCAGGAGATCGAGGCCGAACGCGCAGCTGCGATCGAGGCGCTAAAGCTGTCGGCGCGCGATACCGTGCTCCATCTGGAATCCCAGGTGTTCGCAGCTTTCGAGCGTTTCGTACAACGCTTGGTGACCAAGGCGACCTGTGACGAATGTTTCATTCGCTCACTGGTATTGGTGCTAGCAGGCCATGCAGCGGAAGAATTCATTCATGACAAGGACATCCAGATCCACATTTCCGAAGCGATTCTCACCGGCAAGTCCGACGACAAGCTGCGTGAGATTGGCAAGCAGACCATTCTGAGTCTTTCCAGTGACATGCTTCGGGAAGGGGTCGAACTGGTACCCGCCGACGACGTTCAGGGCGGTGCACGGGTTCGTCTGGTCGAAGACCAGTTGGAGATCGATCTTTCCGACAAGGCGGTGTCGAGACTGCTCAGCGAACGCCTGTTGCCGCGCTTCCGTGCCATTCTGGAGGGGATCGAATAAGAGCAATGGCCAGCGGATATTACACAATATTGGGCAGCCTTCCCCACCTGCCCCATTTTGAGATGGCGGAGCGGCTGCCTCTGACCCGCCTGCGGCTGGAGCAAAGGATCAGTATGCTTGAGGCAGAAGAAGCAAAACAACTCTATTTGGCAGAGGATCTGATTAGCCAGCGAAAGGCGGTGGCTTCCCAGCGTACCTACGCCGACATGGCAAAACGTTTTAGAAAAGGAATGGCTGAGATTACGCAACCTGTGTTGCGCAGCTACGTGGAAGACCGAATCGACCAGATGACGGTGCTGGCCGCTCTGCGCCTGCGCCGTGAAGGCAGGGATCTCAGCAAGGGGGGGGTGAATTGGGGGCTTGGTCGCCGAGTACGCTATATCGAGTCCCATTGGAACGATCCCGATTTTCGTCTGACCTCCAATTATCCCTGGCTCCCGGAGGCGCGTAACTTACTGGAAGCAGATGATGCCCGGGGGCTGGACCGATTTCTGCTGAATATCAACTGGCAGGCCTTGGGGTGGATCGCCGATCGTGAGCCCCTCGGATTCGGTGGGGTTGTGGCCTTTCTGTTCAAGTGGGACATCCTCAATGCCTGGCTGGTACGAAATGCAGAACGGGCCACACAGAAATTCAAGGAATTGATGGGAGAAGTCAAACATGGCCAGTGACAACAACCGGTTTGCCCGGGTGATCGGTGTCAAGGAGAGCCTGGTGCTGATCGAAGTCGATGAACAGACACCGATCATGAAAAACGAGGTGGGGTATATCCTTCTTGGAGAGGAGCGCCTGAAGTCGGAAGTACTGCGGGTGCGCGGTCGCACCGCCGATATGCAGGTTTTCGAGGACACCCGTGGGGTCAGGATCGGCGACCGGGTGGAACTGAGCGGTGAGATGTTGTCGGCGGTCCTCGGCCCCGGGCTGCTGGGGCAGGTATTCGATGGTCTGCTCAATCCGTTGCACGAACTGGCCGAACGCTACGGATTCTTCCTTCCCCGCGGGGTCTCCGTGCCGCCCCTCGATCCGAACAAGAAATGGACTTTCACCCCTTCCGTCCAAGTGCACGACAAGATCCTACCCGGCGGGGTGATCGGCACGGCACCCGAAGGGCCGTTCGAACATCGAATCATGATTCCCTTCAACGAACCGGAACCGGTCGAGATCACCTGGATACGTGGTGGCAACCTGCCCGTCGACACGCCTGTCTGCCGCTATACGACCAGTGCGGGCGAAGAGCGGGAGCTGACCATGCAGCAGCGCTGGCCGGTGCGTCGTCCCATTTCCGAGCCCCTGATGCGGCGGGGTTTCTCCGAACGGCTCTATCCCCGGGAGCCACTCACCACCGCCACCCGAATCATCGACGTTTTCTTTCCCATCGCCCAGGGTGGAACCGGATGTATTCCCGGCCCCTTCGGCGCCGGCAAGACGGTTCTGCAGAGCCTAATCGCCCGCTATTCCAGTGTGGACATCGTGATCATCGTCGCCTGTGGTGAGCGTGCCGGAGAAGTGGTGGAAACCATCACCGAGTACCCCAATACCCCCGATCCCCGGACCGGTGGCACTCTCATGGACCGGACCATCATCGTCTGCAACACCTCGTCGATGCCCGTGGCTGCCAGGGAGGCCTCCATCTATACCGGCATCACCCTGGGAGAGTACTTCCGCCAGATGGGCTACCATACCCTGCTGATCGCCGACTCGACCTCGCGCTGGGCCCAGGCGATGCGTGAGACTTCGGGGCGTATGGAAGAGATCCCTGGCGAGGAGGGTTTCCCCGCCTATCTGGATTCGTCGATCAAGAGCGTCTACGAACGGGCTGGAGTGATCCGTGGTTCACACGGTGAGACCGGATCGCTGACCATGATTGGTACTGTGTCTCCTGCGGGGGGTAATTTCGAGGAGCCGGTCACCCAGGCTACCCTGAGCACGGTCAAGACCTTCCTGGGTCTTTCGGCTGACAGGGCCTACAAGCGGTTCTATCCTGCCATCGATCCACTCATATCCTGGTCGCGTTATCTCAAGCAGTTGGCAGACTGGTATCGTAGCAATCTGGATCCTCTTTGGGTCGAGGATGTTGAACGGATGCAGGAGCTGTTGCAAAAGGGGGACTCCATCTATCAGATCATGCAGGTCACAGGAGAAGAGGGGATCACCCTGGAAGACTTCGTGACCTGGCAGAAGGCAGTACTGATCGACATGGTCTATCTGCAGCAGGATGCCTTCGACGAAGTCGATGCACGTATGCCCAGGGAAAGGCAGCTGGCCAGCTTTCGGTTGCTGAAGAAGATCATCGACACTGAGTACGATTTCAAAGACAAGGATGAGGCGCGGGAGTTCTTCATCAAGATCACCGGCCTGTACAAGAACTGGAACTACAGCCCAGAGGAAAGCCCGGAGTTCGAGCGCTACCGCCGGGAGATCGAGGAACTGGTGGCCAGCCATTCCCTGACGGAAGAAGACTCCAAGTCTTCCTGAACCCCCCTTCGTCAAGGAGGGCTGGAAGGTGGCGTTTGTAAATCATTACACCCTTTTGTCACAGGCGGGCTGGGGGGATGTTAAGGGAGTTGCCAAAAATGATGATCGACAAAAAACTGATTGACAAATTCCACGTCGAACCCGGAGTCAACGTCCGCCTCAAGGACTATCACACTGGTTGGGATCAGACCAAGGAACTCAGGAAGCTGGGCAAGGAATTGGTCAGGGATCGGGCGACTGAGATCCTGGAAGTGAGCCGCAGGGAGCTGGCCGAAGTTCAGGAGCTGCTCTACGCTGACGATCGATACGCACTGTTGGTCGTCTTTCAGGCCATGGATGCGGCGGGCAAGGATGGCACCATCAAGCACGTGATGTCCGGCGTTAATCCCCAGGGATGTCAGGTATTCAGCTTCAAGAAACCCTCTGCCGAGGAACTGGATCACACCTTTCTGTGGCGCTACATGAAATGCTTGCCGGAACGTGGCCGGATCGGGATTTTCAACCGATCCTATTTCGAGGATGTGCTGGTGGTGAAGGTCCACCCGGAGTTGCTGGAGACCCAGAAGCTGCCACCCGGAAAACGCGGCAAGGCCTTCTGGAAGGCGCGCTATGACGACATCAACAGCTTCGAACGGCACCTGGTGAGAAACGGCACCGTGGTGCTGAAATTCTTCCTCCACGTGTCCAAGGAAGAGCAGCGCAAGCGTTTCCTCGAACGCCTCACCCGTCCCGACAAGCATTGGAAGTTTTCCCATGCCGATCTGGCAGAACGCGCCCATTGGGATGATTATGTCGAGGCCTACCAGGACGCCATCAGCGCCACCAGTACCAAGTGGGCTCCCTGGTATATCGTTCCCGCCGACAACAAATGGGCCACCAGGGCCATCGTCGCCGATATCATTGTCTCTACCCTCAAGGGGCTGGATCTAAAATACCCCGAACTGGATGAGGAGCAGCTCAAGGTACTGGAGGAGGCACGCAGGCAACTGGAGAACGAAAAATGACAGAACAACTTTAGCGCAGAGACGGGGAAGGCGCAGAGAGAAATTAATTCTGAAAATTCTGCGCTCTCCGCGGTGATTCTTACATTCAATGCAAAAACAATAGAGTTCCATCATGACCGAAACCAATATTACAGAACAAAATGTCCTCGACGACCGGGAGCTGGATCTGATCCATGCCTACTGGCGTGCCTGCAATTACCTGGCGGCAGGGATGATCTACCTGCGCGACAATCCGCTGCTCAAAGAACCCCTGAAGCCAGAACATGTGAAGCAGCGCCTGCTGGGCCACTGGGGTTCCAGTCCAGGGTTGGCTTTTATGTATGTCCATCTCAACCGTCTGATCAACAAATATGACCAGGACGCCATTTTCCTGGCAGGTCCGGGTCATGGCGCTCCGGGGGTACTGGCACCGGTATGGATGGAGGAGACCTACGGGGAGATCTATCCCGACAAGGGCCAGGATCTGGAGGGGATGCGCAACTTCTTCAGACAGTTCTCCTTCCCCGGAGGCATCGGCAGCCACTGCACTCCGGAGACTCCGGGGTCGATCCATGAGGGGGGTGAGCTGGGTTACAGCCTGTCCCACGCCACCGGTGCGGCTTTCGACAACCCCAACCTTCTGGTGGCGGTGGCGGTGGGTGACGGTGAAGCCGAGACCGGTCCCCTGGCAACCGGCTGGCATGGCAACAAGTTCCTCAATCCCATCCGTGATGGTGCGGTGCTACCCATCCTTCACCTCAACGGCTACAAGATCAACAACCCGACTCTGCTGGCACGAATCCCCAGGGAGGAGCTGCAGGGGTTGTTGCGTGGTTATGGCTGGACGCCCTATTTCGTCGAAGGCGACGATCCCCTGGCAATGCACCGCAAGATGGCGGCGACCATGGAAAACTGCCTGCTGGAGATCCGCCGGATTCAGCAGCAGGCCCGTTCGAGCGGTGAAGCCAGGAGGGCCCTGTGGCCGATGATCGTACTGCGGACCCCCAAGGGCTGGACCGGCCCCAAGGAGGTGGATGGTCACAAGGTGGAAGGCTTCTGGCGTGCCCATCAGGTGCCCCTGGCGGCGATCCACGAAAACCCTGCCCATCTGCAGCAGCTGGAACAGTGGCTGAGGAGTTACCAGCCGCAGGAGCTGTTCGACGACGACGGTAAACCGAAGGCCGAGCTGAAGGCCTTGGCACCCACGGGTTTCCGGCGGATGAGCGCCAACCTTCATGCCAACGGCGGGCTGCTCAGGCGCGATCTGAGGATGCCTGATTTCCGTGACTACGCCCAGCAAGTGCCGAGCCCGGGCAAGGTGCGGGCCATGAATACTCGCCCACTGGGAGAGCTGCTGCGCGATGTCATGCGCGAAAATCCCGACAACTTCCGGGTCTTCGGCCCCGACGAAACCACTTCCAACAAACTCGATGCAGTCTATGACGCCAGCAAGAAACTGTGGCTGGAGCAGTATCTTTCCGAGGATGCCGATGGGGGCGAACTGTCGCCGGACGGCCGGGTGCTGGAGATGTTGTCGGAGCACAACCTGGAGGGCTGGTTCGAAGGTTATGTGCTCACCGGCCGGCATGGCTTCTTCGCCACCTACGAGGCCTTCGCCCACGTCATCGATTCCATGTACAACCAGCATGCCAAATGGCTCTCTATCGCCGAGGAGATCCCGTGGCGGGCACCGGTCTCTTCCATCAACCTCTTGATCACTTCCACCGTATGGCGTCAGGATCACAATGGCTTCACCCATCAGGACCCGGGTTTCATCGACGTGGTGGTCAACAAGAAACCCGAAGTGACCCGGATCTATCTGCCCCCCGACGTCAACTGTCTGTTGTCGGTGGGTGACCACTGCCTGCGCAGTCACAACCAGATCAACGTGATCGTCTGCGACAAACAGAACCATCTCCAGTATCTGGACATGGATGCAGCGATTCGCCACTGCACCAAGGGTATCGGTATCTGGGACTGGGCCAGCAACGACCAGGGCAGGGAGCCTGATGTGGTGATGGTCGGCTGTGGCGACATCCCCACCAAGGAGGCCCTGGCGGCCACCGCGCTGCTGCGCGAGCATTTTCCGGATCTGAAGATCCGCTTCATCAACGTGGTCGATCTGTTCAGGATGACGCCAGAGAGCGAGCACCCCCATGGGTTGTCGGATCGTGATTTCGACAGCCTGTTCACAGTGGACCGGCCCATCATCTTCAATTTCCATGGTTATCCCTGGCTGATCCACCGTCTGGCTTACCGCCGTACCAATCACCGGAACCTGCACGTGCGCGGTTACAAGGAGAAGGGCAACATCAACACCCCCATGGAGCTGGCCATCAACAACGAGATCGACCGTTTCAGCCTGGCAATCGACGCCATCGACCGGCTGCCGGAGCTCAGGGTGGCTGGCGCCCACGTGAAGGAGAAACTGCGTGACATGCAGATCGAGTGTCGCAACTATGCCTATGAAAATGGCATCGACATCCCCGAAATCGACAACTGGCAGTGGCCGTATTGATGAAAAAGAACGAATCCGTTCGTACAGGACTTTCGATTGAAACCCTGAGGCAGGCTTTCAACGATCACCTGCTCTATACGCTAGGTCGCCTTCCAGAGGTGGCCACATCCTTCGACCACTACATGGCCGCGGCCTATGTCACACGCGACCGGATGATGGACCGTTGGATCCGCTCCGTACGTGCCGCCAAGCATCAGCAGGCACGTACGGTGTGTTATCTCTCAGCTGAATTCTTATTGGGTCCTCATCTTGGCAACAATCTCCTCAACCTGGGTATCTTGGAAGAAGTCCGCCACGCGGCCACCGAACAGGGTATGGATTTCGAAGAGATCCGCGATCAGGAGGTCGAGCCGGGACTGGGCAATGGCGGTTTGGGGCGGTTGGCTGCCTGTTACATGGATTCGCTGGCGACCCTGCGGATTCCCGCCATCGGTTACGGTATCCGTTACGAGTTCGGGATCTTCGAACAGGCGATCCGGGATGGCTGGCAGGTGGAAAACACCGATGCCTGGCTACGTAACGGCAATCCCTGGGAATTGCAGCGTTACAAGATCCGCTTTCCTGTGGCATTCGGAGGTCGTACCGAACGTTACCAGGAGGATGGGCGGCTGCGGGTGCGATGGAAACCCGATCTGGTGCTCAACGGTGTGGCTTTCGACACCCCGGTCATGGGCTATGGTGGTCACCATGCCAACATGTTGCGGTTGTGGAAATCCGAGGCCTGTGAATCTTTCGATTTCCAGGCATTCAACGTGGGTGACTATTACGGTGCGGTGGATGCCAAGATTGCAGCCGAGAATCTGACCAAAGTCCTCTATCCCAACGATGAACCTGAGGCGGGCAAGGAACTGCGGCTCAAGCAGCAGTATTTCTTCGTTTCCTGCTCGCTGCAGGACATGATTCGCATCCACTGGATGGTAAACGGGGAATTGCAGCGTTTTCACGAAAAGTTCACCGTTCAGCTCAACGACACCCACCCATCCATCGCCGTGGCAGAACTGATGCGGCTTTTGCTCGACGAGCACGGTATGGACTGGGAACCTGCCTGGGAGATTACCCGCCAAACTTTTGCCTACACCAATCACACCCTGTTGCCTGAGGCGCTGGAAACCTGGCCGGTCGATCTATTCGAGCGCCTGTTGCCGAGGCATTTGGAGATCATCTACGAGATCAACCGGCGATTCCTGGACGAGGTTCGGGCCCGGTTCATGGGTAATGAAGGCAAGGTGGCCCGTCTGTCGCTGATCGACGAGACCGGCCGTCGCAGCATTCGCATGGCCCATCTGGCCTGTGTGGGCAGTTATGCCATCAACGGCGTGGCGGCACTGCACACCGAACTGCTCAAGTCCACGGTGCTGCGCGACTTCCACGACCTGTGGCCGGAGAAGTTCAGCAACAAGACCAACGGGGTCACTCCACGGCGCTTCCTGGCCCTGAGCAATCCACCGTTGGCCAGGTTGCTGAACGAAACGATCGGGAAGGAATGGATCGAGGATCTGGACAAGTTGCGCGCTCTGGAGAAACTGGCCGACGACCGGGAATTCCACCGGCGCTGGCAGGATGCCAAGACCCTGGCCAAGCAGAATCTGGCGGGTCTGATCAAGGAACGGACCGGCATCGTCGTCGATCCGGCTTCTATGTTCGATATCCAGGTCAAACGGATCCACGAATACAAGCGCCAGCACCTCAATGTCCTGCATATCCTCACGCTCTATCACCGCATCAAGGAGGATCCGGATATCGATATCACCCCGCGTACCTTCATCTTCGGGGGCAAGGCGGCCCCCGGCTATCACATGGCCAAACTCATCATCAAGTTGATCAACGCGGTGGGGGAGATGGTCAATCAGGACAAGGAGGTGGCCGGTCGCCTCAAGGTGGTTTTCTTCCCCAATTTCAACGTCAAAAGTGCCCATCACATCTATCCGGCAGCCGACCTGTCGGAGCAGATATCCACCGCCGGCAAGGAGGCCTCCGGTACCGGCAACATGAAGTTTTCCATGAACGGTGCCCTGACGATCGGCACTTTGGATGGGGCCAATGTTGAGATACGCGAGGAAGTTGGCGAGGAGAACTTCTTTTTATTCGGCCTGAACGTGGACGGTATCCAGCGGCTCCTCTCAGAAGGCTATCGGCCCTGGGAATACTATCAGC
>JALVSV010000073.1 GCA_027024125.1 Methylothermaceae bacterium
CATCCGCCCCCCTTGCCGAGGCTTTCAAATCAGACCACCTGCCTCTCCTGCCAATCCAATGGCGTGGTCTTGCAGCCTGATTGTGTACAAGCCGGGCGGAAACCCTTCAAGGGTTCAGGGCCTTCTTCAGCGCCTCTTCCACCTGTTCGGTGTCGATCGTTTCCACTCCGGCCTCAGGTGCCACGACCATGGTGCGCTTGCGCTTCCTCTCGCGATGATAGGCCAAACCTGTTCCCGCTGGAATCAATCGTCCAACGATGACGTTCTCCTTCAGACCATGCAGATCATCACGCAGCCCCCTGACTGCGGCGTCGGTCAAAACGCGGGTGGTCTCCTGGAAAGAAGCCGCCGAAATGAAGGACTTGGTCGCCAGGGAAGCCTTGGTGATCCCCAGCAACACCGGCAGGAAAACTGCAGGCCGCTTGCCTTCCTTTTCCACTTTTTCATTCTCTTCCAGTACTTCCGAGCGCTCCACCTGCTCGCCCACCAGATATTGGGTATCACCCGGATCGGTGATCTCGACCTTACGCAGCATTTGGCGGATGATCACCTCAATGTGCTTGTCATTGATACCGACCCCCTGCAGCCGATACACATCCTGGATTTCCTTGACCAGATAAGCAGCCAATTCCTCCACTCCACGAAGACGCAGGATATCATGAGGAGTGAGCTCACCTTCGGCGATGGTTTCACCCTTTTCCACAAATTCCCCTTCGAACACCGTGATATGGCGCCATTTGGGAATCAGGGTTTCGTGCTGGTGACCCTCGGCATCGGTGATGACCAAGCGTCGTTTGCCCTTGGTCTCCTTGCCGAAACTCACCGTTCCGGTCGCTTCCGCCAGGATTGCAGGATCCTTGGTCTTACGGGCTTCGAACAAATCGGCAACCCTGGGCAAACCACCGGTGATATCCCGGGTCTTGGTGGATTCCTGGGGAATTCTGGCAATCACATCACCCACCTCGACCTTTTCCCCATCGTGTACGTTCACGATCGCCCCACCAGGGAGAAAGTACTGGGCCGGAATTTCTGTACCTGGGATGTAAACCTCGTTGCCCTCTTCATCCACCAACTTGATCAACGGCCTCAGATCACGGCCGGCAGCCGGTCGCATCTTGGGGTCGATGATCACCATGGAACTCAGGCCGGTCACCTCGTCGGATTGCTCATGGACTGTCACCCCCTCGATGAAATTATCGAGTTTGGCGATACCACTGACTTCGGTGATCACCGGATGGGTATGAGGATCCCAGGTGGCCACAACGTCTCCCATACTGACCTTGGAACCGTCTTCCACATTCAGGATGGCACCATAGGGAACCTTGTAACGCTCACGCTCCCGGCCATATTCATCAATCACGCTGATTTCCCCGGAACGGGACACCGCGACCAATTTACCCTCTTTGTTGCGCACCGTCTTCAGGTTGCTCACTCGAATGGTCCCCGAAGACTTGACCTCGACACTGGAAATGGCAGCCGATCTGGACGCCGCGCCCCCGATATGGAAGGTCCGCATGGTCAACTGAGTGCCTGGCTCACCGATGGACTGGGCTGCGATGACGCCCACCGCCTCACCGACACTCACCCTGTGCCCACGCCCGAGATCCCGGCCGTAGCACATGGAGCACACGCCATAACGGGTATCACAGGTAATCACTGAGCGCACCAGAATCTGCTCGACGCTATGTTCCTCCAGCTCCCTGACGATACGTTCATCGAGCAAGGTATTGGCGTTCACGATGACTTCCTTGGTTTTGGGATCGAGCACGTCTTCTGCGACGACCCGCCCGAGCACCCGCTCGGAAAGGGGCTCGACCACATCCCCGCCCTCGATGATCGGGGCCATGGTAATGCCATTGGATGTCCCACAATCCTCTTCGGTAATCACCAAATCCTGCCCGACATCCACGAGACGCCTGGTCAGATAACCGGAGTTGGCGGTTTTGAGTGCGGTATCGGCAAGACCCTTACGTGCCCCATGGGTCGAAATGAAATATTGAAGCACGTTCAATCCCTCGCGGAAATTGGCCGTGATCGGCGTCTCGATAATGGAGCCGTCGGGTTTGGCCATCAGCCCTCGCATGCCCGCCAACTGCCTGATCTGGGCTGCAGAACCACGGGCTCCGGAATCGGCCATCATGAAAATGGAGTTGAACGACTTCTGCTTGACCACCTTGCCTTCACTATCGACAACTTCTTCCTCACCGAGCACCTGCATCATGGCTTTCGCCACCTGTTCGTTGGCATGGGACCAGATATCCACCACCTTGTTATAGCGTTCACCATCGGTCACCAACCCTTGCTCGTATTGGCGCTGAATTTCCATGACTTCCTTTTCGGCAGTCTGGATGATCCTTTCCTTTTCCGGTGGAATGACCATGTCTTCTATCCCAAAGGACACCCCTGCCCGGGTGGAGTTGGAGAAGCCCAGATACATCAGCTGGTCGGCAAACACCACCGTGGCCTTCAAACCCAAGGCCCTGTAACTGACGTTGATCACATTGGAGATGGCTTTTTTGGTCATGTCCTGGTTGACCAGATCAAAAGACAGGCCTTCGGGCACGATATCCCAGATCAGAGCGCGCCCTACGGTCGTGTCCACTATCCGGCGACGTTCCGTGATCGAACCGTCCTCCTCCTTGATCTTTTCGTCAATCCGCAACTTGATCTTGGTGTGGACTGACACCATCTTATGATCCAGGGCCTGCCGCACCTCGTCCACATCGGCGAACACGATCCCCTCTCCGGGTGCGTTGATGCGCTCCCGGCTCATGTAATAAAGGCCCAGCACGATATCCTGGGTGGGATGGATGATGGGCTCACCGTTGGCCGGCGAGAGAATGTTGTTGGATGACATCATCAGAGCACGTGCCTCGAGTTGGGCTTCCAACGACAAAGGCACATGAACCGCCATCTGGTCACCGTCAAAGTCGGCATTGAAGGCAGTACAGACCAAAGGATGCAGCTGAATCGCCTTGCCTTCGATCAGTACCGGCTCGAATGCCTGGATGCCCAGTCTATGAAGGGTCGGCGCCCGGTTCAGCATCACCGGATGTTCACGGATGACATCATCCAGGATATCCCAAACCTCCGCTTCCTCCCTTTCCACCATGCGCTTGGCTGCCTTGATGGTGGTGGCGATGCCCTGAGCCTGCAGTTTGCCAAAAATAAAAGGCTTGAACAATTCGAGCGCCATCTTCTTGGGCAACCCGCATTGATGCAGCCTCAATGTCGGTCCCACCACAATCACCGAGCGTCCGGAATAATCGACACGTTTACCCAAGAGGTTCTGGCGGAAACGCCCCTGTTTGCCTTTGATCATGTCTGCCAGGGATTTCAGCGGCCGCTTGTTGGTTCCGGTGATGGCACGCCCGCGACGACCATTGTCCAGCAACGCATCCACCGCCTCCTGTAACATTCGTCGCTCATTGCGCACGATGATGTCGGGCGCATTGAGTTCGAGCAACCTACGCAAGCGGTTGTTACGATTGATCACCCGGCGATACAGATCGTTCAGGTCCGAGGTGGCGAAACGCCCACCATCGAGTGGTACCAAAGGCCTGAGATCAGGTGGCAATACCGGCAATACGTTGAGAATCATCCACTCGGGGCGGTTGTTGGAATTCAGGAACGCCTCGATCAGCTTGAGCCGTTTGGACAACTTGCGTATTTTGGTTTCAGATCCAGTAAGCTCTATCTCCTCACGCAGGGTGGCCACTTCCGATTTCAGGTCCAGGGACTTGAGCAGCTCCTGGATCGCCTCTGCCCCCATTTTTGCCGCGAAATCATCCCCGTGCTCTTCCACCGCCTCGAGATACTCCTCATCGGTCAGAAGTTGTCCACGCTCGAGGGAAGTCAGGCCCGGATCGGTCACCACGAAGGATTCAAAGTACAATACCCTCTCCACTTCCCTCATGGTCATGTCGAGCATCAAAGCAATACGTGAGGGTAGCGATTTGAGAAACCAGATATGGGCCACGGGACTGGCCAGCTCGATATGCCCCATGCGCTCACGGCGCACTTTGGCCAACGTCACTTCAACCCCGCACTTTTCACAGATCACGCCACGGTGTTTCAGCCGTTTGTACTTTCCGCACAGACACTCATAATCATTCACCGGTCCAAAGATCTTGGCGCAGAACAACCCGTCGCGTTCAGGCTTGAAGGTCCGATAGTTGATGGTTTCCGGCTTCTTGACCTCGCCATAGGACCACGAACGAATCATGTCTGGAGAGGCAAGACCGATACGAATGGCATCGAACTCCTCGACCTGACTCTGCCTTTTCAAGAATTTGATGAGATCTTTCAAAGCTTCAGCTCCCGCTAGATTGGTAAAATTTGCTTGGATTCAGGATGGGCTGGTTTCAATCCTGCTCCAGCTCGATATTGATGGCCAGAGCACGGATTTCCTTGATCAACACCTTGAAGGACTCGGGCATTCCCGCTTCCATACGGTAGTCACCATCGACGATGTTCTTGTACATCTTGGTACGCCCCACCACGTCGTCAGACTTGACCGTCAGCATTTCCTGCAATGTATAGGCTGCACCATAGGCCTCCAGCGCCCATACTTCCATTTCTCCAAACCTCTGGCCACCGAACTGGGCCTTCCCTCCCAGTGGTTGTTGGGTCACCAGACTGTATGGTCCAGTGGAACGGGCATGCATCTTGTCGTCCACCAAATGATTAAGCTTGAGCATGTACATATAACCTACGGTGACGTCACGCTCGAAGCTATCCCCGGTCCGGCCATCGTACAGTCTGGTCTGACCACTCTCCGGTAGATCGGCAAGGCGCAGCAAAGTCTTGATCTCATCTTCGGTCGCGCCATCGAAAACCGGGGTGGCCATCGGCACGCCTTCCCTCAAATTACGCGCCAATTCGAGAATCTCTTCGTCAGAAAAGCTGGCCAGGTCTTCCTTGCGCCCACTGTGGTTATACACCTGATCGAGGAAATCACGTAATTCCTGTATTTTGGCCTTGGCCTCCAGCATCCGACCAATCTTGATCCCCAGGCCCTTGGCCGCCCATCCCAAATGGGTCTCGAGCACTTGGCCGACATTCATTCGTGAAGGCACACCAAGGGGATTGAGGACAATATCGACCGGTGTTCCGTCTTCCAGATAGGGCATATCCTCAACCGGTACAATCTGTGAAATCACCCCCTTGTTACCGTGTCGCCCGGCCATCTTGTCACCAGGCTGGATACGCCGCTTGACGGCCAGATAGACTTTGACCATCTTGAGCACTCCGGGAGGAAGATCGTCCCCCATTGTAATCTTGGCCTTCTTCTCCTCGAACCGCACATCCATGTCCTTACGCAGCTTCTCCAACTGTTCGGAAATCGCTTCCAGCTGCAGATTGAGATCTTCATCCTGAAGGCGAATCTTCAACCACTCTGCGGCATTCAACCCATCCAGATACTCTGCGGTGATTTCATTGCCATTACGCAATCCACCTGGACCTGATTCAGCTGTCTTGCCTAGCAACATCTGCCGGATTCGCTGGAAGATATCCTGCTCAACGATTTTGAGCTGATCACCCAGGTCCTTGCGCACCTTTTCCAGCTGGGCATGCTCGATTGCCTTGGCCCGTGCATCTTTCTCCACCCCATCGCGGGTAAAGACCTGCACATCGATGACAGTCCCTGACATTCCTGAGGGCACTCTCAGCGAAGTGTCCTTCACATCGGAAGCCTTCTCCCCGAAAATGGCTCGGAGCAGCTTCTCTTCCGGGGTTAACTGGGTTTCACCCTTGGGTGTCACCTTACCCACCAGAATATCGCCTTCCTTGACTTCGGCACCGATGTACACGATTCCGGATTCATCGAGTTTCGCCAAAGCGGATTCACCCACATTGGGAATATCGGCCGTAATCTCTTCAGGGCCCAATTTGGTATCCCGGGCCACACAAGTCTTTTCTTCTATGTGGATGGTGGTGTAACGGTCTTCCTCAACCACTCGTTCCGATATCAGGATGGAATCCTCAAAGTTGTATCCATGCCAAGGCATAAATGCCACCAGAAGATTCTGGCCCAATGCCAGTTCCCCCATATCGGTGGAGGCACCATCAGCCAGAATGTCACCACGGGCAATACAGTCGCCAGGGTGGACCAGTGGTTTCTGATTGATGCAGGTGTTTTGGTTGGATCGGGTGTACTTGGTCAGATTGTAGATGTCGACCCCGGGTTCCCCCGCTTCTGTCTCTTCATCGTTCACCCGGACCACAATCCTGGCCGCATCGACCGAAACGACTTCCCCGCCGCGTCTCGCCACCACCGCAGTGCCAGAATCACGCGCCACGATGCGCTCCATGCCTGTCCCCACCAGAGGTTTTTGCGAGCGCAACATGGGAACCGCCTGACGCTGCATATTGGAACCCATCAGGGCACGGTTGGCATCGTCATGCTCCAGGAAAGGAATCAATGAAGCCGCCACCGAAACGATCTGCTTCGGAGAGATATCCATAAACTGGACCATCTCGGGAGAGGCGAGGGTAAACTCATTCTTGTGCCGGCTGGATACCATTTCGTCAATCAATCGCCCATCTTCGTCCACACTGGCACCGGCCTGGGCGATCACATAATCGCTTTCCTCGATAGCGGAGAGATACTGGATCTCATCAGTCACCCGCCCCTCTTCCACTTTGCGATAGGCCGTTTCGAGAAATCCGTAGTGATTGGTGCGGGAATACACGGCCAGCGAGTTGATCAACCCGATATTTGGCCCTTCAGGGGTTTCGATTGGGCACAGACGGCCATAATGAGTGGGATGGACATCGCGCACCTCAAATCCTGCCCGCTCTCTGGACAACCCTCCTGGCCCCAGTGCCGACACCCGGCGTTTGTGGGTAATCTCCGACAAAGGATTGTTCTGATCCATGAACTGGGACAACTGGCTGGAGCCGAAAAATTCCTTGATCGCCGCCACCACAGGTTTGGCATTGATGACTTCCTGTGGTGTATAGCCCTC
>JALVSV010000074.1 GCA_027024125.1 Methylothermaceae bacterium
GTCCCGGCCCAGGCGATCCTCCAGGAGTTGGTAGATTTCGATGGGAACGTGCATGACCGTGATGACAGTTTGGGGTTAGTGTATAGGCATGATAGCAAAATGGTGATCACTGGGAAAAAGGGGACTGATCCCTTTTTTGCTCTATGCGGGGAGCGGCAACTCGCCCTCGTACAGAAACTGTTCGAGAGGAAAGAGACTGACGTCTCTTTCGCCAATCTGTTTGAAAGAGACTTCTTGGCTACTGACTTCACACAACCAATGACTCATGTCCTGGGGGGACTTCTCGGCAAAACCTTGTGGCGTAAACAGCCCGACACAGAGGCCACCCCGGCGATCCCTGGCCGAGAGATACTCGAATACTTCGACGCCTGCCGCCCGCATGGCGCTTCCAAGCAGCTGGCATGCCTGGTAATTCCTGGGGTGTGCCAATTCCTGGCGATAGGCGTCAAAAGGGGGACGATGAAGTTGTACTCCCTTGCCGGTTGCGTAGGCCACCGAAAACAAGGTGTGTTCCGTGCGTAGTTTTTCCTTGACCGGTTCCGCTTCCATCGAGTACCAGAAAACGAATCGATAGTAGGCGGATTCAGCCAGAGTGACCCGAACTCCAGTGCCGCCATAGAAGATACTCGGTTCATGGACCCGGCCAAAGCGGGAACCCCATTTCAGCGGCGGATAGCGGAAAGGCGTCTTCAGCAGGTAATACAGATCGTCGCAATCTTCCGGATAGGGGGGCTTGGCCTCTTCCAGCATCTCTTCCAGTAAAGCCTGTTCCTCCAGGGTATCCACATATTCCAGGGTGGCGACCTGTTCCTGGCTTTCCACCAGCCTGAACAACTGGCCGGAGAGCGGCCCGATATACTGTTCTCCGTGACAATCGTGCCAAATCATCAAACCTTGCCGCGGATAGCATCGACAAAGCGCAAGACGGCCAACAAACCTTCTATTTTTCCAATCTGCTCTGCCGGGATTCCGCCGGTCACTTTATTTGGGACCCGCATGAAGTGCCGCATCCACTCCTTGTCCCCTCCCGTCAAGGCGAATAATGCCCGGGCAAGGCGAATGAGAAACAGGGCAAGCTCACCCTGCTTGGAATGGGGGTCCAACGAGGGGTTTTTTTTCAGACGGCTGATGGCGGTTCTGTGGACACCGAGCACGGCCGCCAGCTCGGCCTGCTTGAGCCCCAACTGTTCAGAAGCCTTTAATACCGATTTGGCCAACACGACTTCAGGAAGCGGTCTTGGCTTTTCCAAAGCAGTCATCACACATGCCCACATTATGTTCACATAGAACATATTCTAGCAGGAAAGTGCATATAGAACACAAAAGAGTGGGGTCAGTACAGGACCACGTCATCTAATTTTCGAATTCTTTCCTGAAGTCTGGATGCCAAACAGACCTGTATTTCTCAAACTGACTGCCGTCGATTTTTTGGGGTGAGTTTGCTGGTTTGGCAGGGAAATCAGCTCGGAAGGGAGGTGTAGCACTGGCAGGGTCAAGTCTTGCAATCAAGCATTCTGCAGCAGGTGGCTTGGAATAAGATTGCGGACCCTTTTATAGCAAGGGGGATGGTTAGGGTCAGGGCAATCACATGAATAATCCGTATCCTTCATAAGGTTATTAACAATTTATTGAAATGAATACACCCATCGGCATAGATTGACCATTTTGCGGAGTGCAGGGGATGCCGATGGAAGAGGCGGTCACGCTGACCGATGTGTTTGTGTCGATCACCGATCCGCGTCAAAGCGCCAAAGTGCGCTATGACCTGGTGGAAGTTCTGGCGTTGGTGGTGTGTGCGGTGTAGAGTGGTGCCGATACGTTGGTGGAAGTTGAACTTTGGGTCAAGGAGAAGTTGGCTTGGTTGCGCCAGTATTTGCCGTTGGCCTTTGGTTTTTTTCTTCCCATGACACGTTGGGACGGATTTTGGCGATGATCGATCCTGCCGAGTTTGCCTGTGCCTTTCAGCGCTGGACGGCATCGGTGATACCGGCTTTGGGTGGTCAGGTGACCGCCATCGATGGCAAGGCCAGCCGGCACAGTCGACCTGTGGAAACGCGCCCCGGCAGCCACACCGCACCAAGTCTTCGAAACACTCGAAAAAGATCACGGTCGCCTCAAAATCCAGCGTTGTTATGTCTTCGACCAACTGGCGTGCCTGCACCGGCCCGGGCGTTTGCCGGATTTTGGCAGCTTTGCGGTAGTCGAATCGCAGCGGACGGTCAAGGGC
>JALVSV010000075.1 GCA_027024125.1 Methylothermaceae bacterium
TCCGATCTCCCCCAGGTTGTGTTTGGCGTTGGGGTCGATCGAATATTGCTGGGCCGCCTGATACATCGTCAGCTCCCCTGCTTCGATCCGGCTCTTCAAGCTTTCGGCCTCCTCGCGGGTCTGCACCGCCACCATCTGAACCTTGCGCCGGGGTCTGATCATGATACGGTCCCGATTGGCCGCATAATAGTCCATTATCTCCTGTTCCGAAGGCGTCCAGGCAGCGGCCAGGCGATCCCTGTGTAAATTGATCAGCCGGGTCTTGCGATACTCTTCCGTCCTTGCCAGATACCGGGCATCCTGTTCAAGTCCGTTGCGACGGGCATAGTCGATCAGCAAACGGTAATCGATGGCCTTTTCCAGCGCCTCCCGTCTTTTCTCCTGCGGCAGGGTCAACACAGATCGCCTGACTTCCCCGAAGGTCAGCGGTCTGCCATCGATTCTGGCCACGATCGTCTCATTTTTCAACTCCTTTTTCAAAGAACCCGCCACGACCTCCACCTTGACGTCGCGGCGCAGGGTCTCGCGCATCCTGGAACGACGCTGCAGGAATTCCTGTTTGCGCAGCCTGGCCCGGATGGCGGTGCCGAGATCTCCTGTCAGGGGCACCTTCTGATCGATGTGACGCTTGTAATAGTCCAGCACCGCCTCGTCGCTGATGTCGATCTCCCCGATCACCTTCTCCCGCCCCAGGGAGGCCAGGATGGCCTCCCCATAGCGGCGGACGTCGTCCAGGTAGGCCGGATTCTTGTCCAGCCCCTGGGCCAGGGCATCGAGATAGAGAAGATTGGCGCTGATCATCCGGTCGAGGATCACCATCCGCAGGCGGTTGCGCTCCCCGCTCCCCTTGGCAGGGATCGGGACGCCGATGACGCCGGAGCTGTCGATCAGCACATCCACGTCGTGGAGAGTGATGGTCTGGTCGCCGACCTCGGCGATCACCTCCTGGCTGCCGGAAGGAACCGCCAGGGCCGGGATCAGACACAGCCACACACCGAACAACCTTGAAATCATGTGCATCCCCGTCACCATCCGCAGGTGGAACCGGTCTTTTGGGTGGACACATATTCCCACACCTTGACGGCCACCCTGCCCTCGGTCAGGTGTTCCTTCCATTCCTTCCGGCTGCAGGACACCTTGGAGCTCTTGTCGCCGTGACAACCCTGACACACTGTATTGAGCGGATCCTGATGGTCCGGATCGCCGGAAACGAAGCCCTGGGCAAGGATCTCCACCTTGTCCATGAGTCGCCTGGAGACCCGCCCCTTCATGGCGTGTTCCAGCCAGTCGTCCTCGTGCGATCCGATTTCATCGCTCTCATCCTTGTGGCAGTTGAGACACACCGACTGACGCGGATCGGCCTCGTCGGTGAAGGTGTGGGCCCAGGCCACCGCGGTGTCGAAATCACCGGCGATGGTCTGCCCTTCATAGCTCAGTTTGTCGGCCCAGGCCACCACGCCATTCTGGTTGGTCTCGTGGCAGGCGCCGCATTTGAGCGGTCCGTGGGAACCGTCGGCATTGAGCATGGCCGCCTGGGCGTAGGTGGTGGTGTCGATATCCGGGGTCACCGGATAGAGGCCATGGATGGATTCGTGGCAACCCTGACAGGTGATGTCCTGGTGCCCACGCGAGTAGCGGAACAACGACGCCTTGTGGGGATAGTTGAACGGCGGGAACGGATTGTGATTGCCGCTCTGCTCCACGAAGGGTGCCGCGTGGCAGTCGGCGCAGTGGGGTTCGCCGGCGGCCAGCCAGTGATCGCGGCCGTCGGTGGCAGCGGAGAAAGGCACTGCGGCGGCCTTTGAATTGGCCAGTTTGGCCTGGGCGGCGGCGACACAGTCCGGCGTGGTGCAGAAGTCCAGGATGTGGACGCTGAAGTCGCCGTCACCGTCCTGGGTGCCGCAGATCTGGAACTCAGCCGCGCCATCGTTGTTGCAGTCCGGTCCTGGCACTTCGGTTCCGGTGGAACAGGTCTGGCCTGGCAGGGCCACCTCCACCGTCGCCACAGCAGCATCGTTATACGGACTCGGCGTGCCAGAAAAAAGGTAATCACACAGCCCCGGATCCCGGTTCCACACGGCGAAAGTGTCGGCATGGGTCTTGGGATCGAGCCAGGCGATCGCCTGATCCTCGGAGACGCCGACCGCCGCCGCCACATCCGCCAGGTCGGCGTTGGCCGAAGGCTCGCGCACGTGACCCGGATCGCCCGGGTGGGCATTG
>JALVSV010000076.1:0-4483 GCA_027024125.1 Methylothermaceae bacterium
CCTCTGTTGTCAGTTCTCTGTTACCAGTGTGTCCGGAAAAGTCTAGCCCCATCAGATGGAGTATACGTCCACCTGAACCAGATCACCGGGCTGTTGGCTCTTGAGGGCGTCAGAGGCGGAAATTGGGGCGTTTGTACGTGTATATAGGTTGAACCCGTTGGTCACTTTGAAAACGATTCGAGAAACGCACCGAGAGAACAACCCGTCATGAAACGAGCAAAGAAAATCGGCAAGATCGCTGCGGTAGCCTTGTTGGCCTCACCCCTTGCTTACATGGTGAACATGGGGAACTACTCTACTCACAAAAGGATTGGCGAGCGTTCCCCAACACGAGTGGTTAACTCGGCCTCCCAGGGATTCGGTAAGGAAAACGAGGTTTTACGCCAGAAGCTCACCGAGGCCCAGGTTCGCACCGAGGAGCTAGAGCGTGAAATTCAAAAACTCAAATCCCGTCACTTGGGAGAGGAGGTGCTTCTTGTCTCTGCTTCGGTGACGAAGGAAACGTCCGAACTCGATGTCAGGCCGGAAAGAAACGCTGATGATGGCGATATCGCTGCGCTCAATCCCGCCGATGAAATCGAGCTGATTGAAACGCTTGAGAGATTGGAAAGCGATTTTTGGCAAGAGGAACCGGACTATCAATGGACCGACGAGGTGGAACAGGCGCTCGACGGCACCTTTAAGTCGCTGCACATCACCGATACCTGGATGGCGGACGTGCAGTGCCGGCGTACCCTGTGCCTGGTGGAGTTCGCCCATACCGATCCCAAGGGCCAAGAACTGCTGTTGCAACGGCTTGCAGACATGAATCCGTTTTCGGGGGGATTTATGGTGAAGATCGAAGATTCTGACCTGACACCTAAAACCCTCGTTTACTTCTCCCGTCCTGGGGAGACTAACCCTCTGTCCTTTTAATCTATTTAGAGGAAATTAAGATGAAACACTATCTACTCGGCAAAAAACGTTTAAACCGCCTTGTACCTGTTGCGGCCGTGATGGCATTATCTGCAGGCGGTCCGGCTCAGGTTCATGCCGCATCTTGTAATGCGCTGTTACAGAGCCACATTAATTGGTTGGAAACAACACCCTCGGGTTACTCACGTGATTTGGGCCTGGTTATGGTTTCCAACGAGGCTGGCGTATTCAATCTGACTAAGTTTCCTCAGGCGACCTACTTGGCTGCCAGCCTTGGGGTATCGAGTTATCTTGGAGTTCTCACTGGCAAAGGTAATGCCTTGTTCAACGATCGTAGGTGGGGTCCTGATCCTGACTGTGGCCCCGCAAGAGACCTTTGTCTAAAACAAGACATATACCCCTTTGATCCTGAGCAGGGTGAAAAATGGACCGTTATGCTGAACCATGGCAACAGTATGATGATACTCACTAGGGGCGGAAAAACCTACCAGGTGCCGATCGACTGCGACGGTAATTTAATGGTAGGCACCTACACGACTTATGGTCAATATGGTAGTTACAAGTTCCCGTTTAAAACAACCAAGTACGTTTTGAGCCTTTATCGGAACGAGGTAGCGTTACCGAAATAATTCACTGCCCTGCCGGCCCTGGATGGGCCGGCAGGGCGGATGTTCAACTATAGTCCTTGATGAGCGAAGCCTATCACATGCCGGCCCGAAGTATGTTCGAAATGACTCGACACACCTGGCATCTTCTTCCCGTAACGGGCCTTGATCGAATCATCCAGCACAAACGCCTTGGGTCCTCCTGCTTTTCCCATCCGAATCGCCTTTTCCGCCACTTGAAGATTCAACCGGCGCCAGTTCAAATCTTCCCGATTCATCATATCGTACAACGCATCCTTCCTGGCCTGGGAAAACGTCTGCAGCGACTCGCGCGCAAACAGCCCGATCGAATCCACCTTCAACCAGACCCACAGCATCAGGCAGTAGATCAATTCATGGATCGGCGTCCCCGAGCGCTTCCCGAATCCCGCCCGGCACAACAGGGTTTTCATGCCTGCCTGCTGCCATAGGTCCGCAAACAGATCGTCGATCAAGCATCCTTGTTCCCGGAGCAGATTGGCTGTCAGGTCTGGAAGAACAGGTTGATTTGTGTCACGATGCATCTGGGTGTCTTTTTGAGTATTCGGATAGTTTTCAAGACATCCAATATTATACCCATTAGAAGACCTTATATCCTTTATATATCAATATATTATGCGCAGATTCGGGGCGCTATTTAACTCCGAAACTTTAGCTTGAATGATGATCAGACAGAGGTCGGGTGTGTCATCGCCCGGCTCAATTTCTCCCGACATCCAGGCCAGGAAATTTATCTGGATGAGAGGGATTGGACTCTGTTGGAGTGTTGTGAAGTGAATTGAATTCCCGGGAGGGTACATGCACATAGAATTTCACGGGGCCGCGGGTGGAGTGACCGGTTCCTGTCATCTGCTCGAGGTGGCGGGGAAAAGGCTTTTGATCGATTGTGGCATGTACCAAGGAAGCCGGGAACTTGAACAGGAAAATGCCGAACCATTCGGCTTCGATCCTGCTTCCATCGATTATGTGCTGCTTACCCATGCACACCTCGACCATTGTGGCAGATTGCCCTTGCTGGTGAAGCGTGGTTTCAGAGGGGAGATTATCACCACAGGCGCCACGAGGGATCTGGCCAAGTTGGTGATGATGGATTCAGCGCATCTGGCAGAAGAGGAAGCCAGGCGCAAGACTCATCAGGCGCGGCTGGCAGGAAGCCGGGAAACCATCGCTCCCCTCTACAGCGTGCTGGATGTGTTCGACACACTGGACTATTTTGGCCGTTGGATCGACTATAATAATCCCACCCGAATCGACCGTGGCATTCGGGCAACCTTCATCGATGCCGGGCATATCCTTGGATCTGCCTGTATCCTGCTGCACCTTCATGAGGGTGACCGGCGGCTGAAGATACTTTTTTCCGGCGACTTGGGCAACAAAGGGCGCCCCATCCTGCGTGATCCTGCTTCTCCTCCCAAAGCCGATGTAGTGGTGATGGAGTCCACTTATGGCAATCGTTGCCATAAACCGGTTCCCTCGTCGGTGGCAGAACTCTATGAGGGTATCCTCGATACCCTCGACCGGGGTGGCAATGTGATCATTCCCACCTTTGCCCTGGAACGGGCCCAGGAGATCCTCTATTTTCTCCGTGAGGGCATCGACCAGAAACTGATCCCCCGTTACCTGCCGGTGTTTCTGGATTCTCCCATGGCGATCTCCGCCACTGAGATTTTCCGCCGCCATCCTGAATGTTACGACCGGGAAACCTGCGCCATCTTCCGTGAAGGCAGCGATCCCTTTGGCTTGCCCGAGCTGCACTTCACCCGGGAGACCGCAGAATCCATGCGTCTCAACCAGATCGATTCAGGTGCCGTGATTATGGCAGGCTCCGGGATGTGCACCGGGGGCCGGGTCCGGCATCATCTCAAACACAACCTGGCAAGGCCCGAGTGCAGCGTGATTTTCGTTGGCTATGCCGCCCGCGGTACGTTGGCGCGGGCCATCATCGACGGAGCCAGGAAAGTGCACATCTTTGGCAAGCAAATTCCGGTCAACGCCAGGATCTATACCATCGGCGGATTTTCCGCCCATGCCGATCAGGCGGAACTGGTGGCCTGGCACCGGCATACCGGCAAACCCGGGAAGACCTTTCTGGTCCACGGGGAAAATGACGCCATCACCACGCTGGCGGACAAGTTGCAGCCATCGCCGGTGGAAATTCCCCAGTTGCACCAGCGTTATCCTCTCTGAGCCGATGGAAAGCTATACCTTTTATCTGCAGGCTTTCATCGGTATGCTTGCAATCGTCAATCCCCTGGGCGCGGTGCCAGTCTTCCTGGCCCTGACAGGAGACCGTGGGCATCAGGAAAGAATGACGATCGCCCGGATTGCCGCCCTGACCGTGTTTCTGGTCCTGCTGGTCTCGATCTGGGTTGGGGATGAGGTATTGAGATTCTTTGGGATCAGTGTGGCTGCCTTCCGGGTGGGCGGGGGGTTGTTGATTCTGCTGATGGCCATCGCCATGCTGCACGCCCGTCAGAGTCACGTGGCTCATACCGAAGACGAAGCCGAGGAGGCCGCCTCGCAGGAAAGTATCGCCGTCGTGCCGCTGGGAATTCCGTTGATGGCAGGTCCCGGTGCGATCAGTCTGGTCATCGTCAACGCCCATCAGGCCCAGGTCTGGCTCGACCGCCTGTGGTTGAGCCTGTGCGTGGCGGGCGTTGCGGTCCTGGTGTGGCTGGCCCTGCATCTGGCCGAACCCATCGGCAATGCCCTGGGGGTCACCGGACTCAATATCATGATCCGGATCATGGGGTTGCTGCTGGCCGCCATCGGCGCCCAGATCCTGTTCGAGGGTGGGGTGGCCCTGGTGATCCAGTTGCTGCCGAAGGCCTGATTTTAGTTTCGCTGTCCCCACCAGATCCAGGTTTCATGAATCAGCTGTAAGGTCTGCCCATAGGCGCCTGGAGGAAGGTTTCTGACCACCA
>JALVSV010000076.1:4513-6915 GCA_027024125.1 Methylothermaceae bacterium
CGCGACTGCCAGCAGAAACCAGCCGAACAGTTTCTTCATTCTCTTTTTGTCCAGAGAAAGCGAGAGTCGGGCCCCGATCTGGCTGCCGGCAAACACCACCCCGGCCAGAATCATTGAAGTCTTCCAGTCCCAATGCCCTGAGGCCACATGACCGGCGAATCCTCCAGCGGCGGTCAGACCCACCATGAAGGCACTGGAACCGACCGCAATATCCATGGGGATTCCCAGCAGCAGGACCATCAGGGGGACTTTCAGAATCCCACCGCCCACCCCCACCAGTCCACTGATCATTCCGGCGGCGAAAGAGACGGGGAGGGCAAGCAACAGATTGACGACGTAGCGGTGGTTACGGAAACTGCGGTGCCAATAGAACCATCCCTTTTTGTCGCTCGAAGATCTGCGCGATGGTTGGAAGTCGTGGATCATGAAACAAGCGGCAAAGGCAATGACGCCGGAAAAAACCCAAATCAGGCTCTGACCGGTGAAACGGTCTGACATCAATCCACCGGTGAAACCGCCCACGGTAGTGACCGTTTCCAAAACCAGGGCAACGGCCCAATCGATCTTGTGGGCTTTGCGAAAGACCAGCATGGCTGAGAACGATGTCACCATGATCAGAAACAGGCTGGTGGTGGCCGCTCTGTGAAAGTCGATGCCGAAAAGCACCTGAATGGGCGTGTACAACGTCCCGCCGCCCTGTCCCAGCATCGAAAAGACCACTGCGACGAAGAATATGAGACCGCTCAGGAGAAAAACCGAGGTGCCCAAGTGAGTCATTCCTTTAGACTGCGATAATGAAAAGGTCCTATCATGAGTTGACTATGATGACACAATGGATCATTGCAACATGCGCCCAAAAATCAAGATAGAGTTCTTGCTGGTAGAAGTATTGCTTTTCCTGGCAGTCGTGGCATGCAGCAGTCAGCCTGCTTTGGTGTCGTCACCACTGACGGTACCACAAATCGTGGCTTTGAGTCAGGAAGGGGTCCCTCCTGAGGAAATTATCGACAGAATCCGAAAGTCCCGGGTGGTCTACCGGTTGTTGCCCAACCAGATTGAAAATATGCGCCGTAAGGGTGTATCAAATCAGGTGTTGAGTTATATCCAGAAACGATATCAAGCAGCGCTGGAAAAGTATCCTTATCTTCGGGATTGGGACAATTGGAATTTATATGATGGCTATTGGTATGCCAGTCCTGGCGATGATGGATCCAGCATGTGGTTGGAGTAAGTCCTGTGAGTGGATGAGGGTTGCGGTTGTGACAGTCCCTATGTATTCTCCGTGCAATGTTGGCCCCTGGGGGCCAATTGCCATAAGGCCGCACAGCGGCGCCTGACTGGGCACTGACTACAGGCGGGTGAACGGATATCAGAACAAAGTCGCTGGAGATATCCAAGGCGTTCGAGCGTTTGGAGCATCTGGCGTACCAAACCGACAGATATTCCCATACGTTTGGCCAGGCAGGTGACATCGATACGATGTTCGCGGGAAATTTCGGCCAGCATTTGTTTCAGCACCTTATACCCACCATGCGGCTGACTGATATACGGCAGTTCCCAGCAGGATCGCAAGAGACAACGTCACTGCGATGTCGAACAAGGTCCAACGCAGGCTGCGGGTTTCCTGATAGATGGTTACCGTGGTCGCAAGACAGGGTAGATAGATCATCATGACGACCAGAAACGCCAGGGCGGTAGGAGCCGAGATGGTGTCTTCCAGGATCATTCTCAAAGCTTCTCCATTGCCGCTGTACAGGACTCCCAGGGTGGCTACCACGTTCTCTTTGGCGACGAAGCCGGTCAACAGCGCCATCAATAGGCGCCAGTCCATCCCCATCAACTCTCCTATTGGCGACAGCCAGCGTCCCAGGACTGCCAGCCAGCTTTGATCTATCCCGGGACCTGGGAAATGGCTCAACACCCAGATCATGATGGCCATCACCAGGATGATGCCGCCAGCACGGCGCAAAAATGCCAGACTGTGGTGCCATACGTCGAGTGCGACGGTCTTCCAGTTTGGAGCGTGGTAAAGCGGCAACTCCATGATGAAAGCCTCTTGCCGTCCCTGGAACAGAAAACGATGGAACAGGGCTCCCAAAATCAATAACAACAGCAGGTTGAACACCACCAGTCCGGTAGCAACGGCGGTGGCCCAGGAACCGAAGAAAATCGGTGTCAGGAAGGCCAGCACCGCCATTCGGGCACTGCAGGGTACCAGCGGGATGAGAAGAATGGTGAGCAGACGGTGCAAGGGGGATTCCAGTATCCGGGTGCCCATCACTGCTGGAACATTGCAGCCGAAACCCAGAAACAATGGCAGGAAACTTTTGCCATGCAACCCCATCAGGTGCATGCAGCGGTCCACCAAGTAAGCGGCCCGGGCCAGGTAACCACTATCTTCC
>JALVSV010000077.1 GCA_027024125.1 Methylothermaceae bacterium
GGTGGCCACCGTGAGGGAGCGCGAATCGGCATCCGGATCCTCGGCCATGCGCTGATAGTATTCACTGAGGATATGGATCGAATCGGCCACGGCGATGCCGATCAACACCACCGGCAGGGCATTGGTGATCACGAAGAAATGGATGCCGAAGGCGGCCATCAGGCCGATGGCGCTGCCTGCGGTGGCCAGGACCACCAGATTGGGCAGCAGCATTCCCCGCAAGGTGCGAAATGCCAGCAGGCAGATCAGGGTAATGACGATGGCGGCGATGGGGTCGAGCCGGGTCGCATCGGCATCGATATAGGCTCCCATGTAGCCCGCCACCGCGCCTTCTCCGGCAACATGCAGGTTTTCCCCCGGTGCCAGGGGCGCCCGGGCGACCAGATCGAGCAGGGCCTGATAGACCTGTTGGGCCTGTTTCAGATCGTGGAGTTCGGCGACGATCAGGGTCCCTTTCCCGTTTTTGGCCACCAGACTACCCAGATACAGGGGGAAATCCATCACCTGGGCGCGGATTCTGTCGGCCTCCCTCTGAGTGGCCGGCGGCTCGTCGAAAAAAGGCTCCACTTCCATGCCATCCCCGGTGCCGGTGATGTCGTTTTCCGTGGCCAGGCTGGTTACCCGGTCGGGGTCGATGTTGGGAAGCCTGCCGATCTCACGGCTGAGCCAGTCCAGCAAAAACAGGGAATGGGGGTTGAAGACTCCATGTTCGCTTTCGTTGACCAATGCGATCACCATGGGGTCTTCCAGCCCGAACAGCTCGCGGGTTCGATCGCGTAATTGCAGGGAGGGGTCCGAGGCCGGAATGAAGGCATCCAGGCGCGTATCCTTTTGCAGTCCGGGCAGCAGGGAGGCCGACATCACGATAAACATAATGCCCAGGGAAACGATGGTCCTGGGTCTGGCAGTGATGGCCAGGAAGAATCGCCGGGAGAAGGTGGGATCAGTCTGCATGTCCGCTCTCCGGTGATGAAGCGGCCAGGCCCTGCCTGACTGTGGGCCGCTGTTTCAATTCTGTCAACCAATGGGTCAGGTGCCGGTAACCCTGCAAACGCTTTTCCAGGGCCAGGGCTCCCGGCAACACGATGACGTCGGCAATGGTGTAATCGAGGCCGGCTAGGTAGGGATGAGTGGCCAGTTGAGCATCGAAATGACGGTATAGTCCCAAGACCCGTTTTCTCAGAATTGAGGCGGCCAGTGACAGGCCGAAGAGACTGTGGCGTTGCAGGTAAAATGCGTTGAACAGGGTGGTGCTGATGTCGGTAGCGTGAAACTGCATCCATTCGTAGACTCTGGCCCGCCCGACGGGATCTTCCGGAAGCAGTTTCCCGGTTTTCTCCGCCAGATACAGGACGATGGCGACCGACTGGGTCAGTACCAATGGTTTCTCTTTGCCGCTGTCGTGGTCGACCAGGACCGGAATGCGGCCGCTGGGATTGAGTTTGAGGAATGCCGGTTGCCGTTGTTCGCCCCTGGAGAGATCAATCCAGTGCCCTGTGTAGGGCAGGCCGGTTTCTTCCAGCATCAAAGAGGCACGTTGACCATTGGGAGTGGTGGACGTGTACAGGTCGATCATGGCTGTCTCCGTGAACAGGTTGAACCAATAACAAACCAACTGGTCTGTCTGTGGTAACGCTATCACAGACCAACTGGTCTGTCTATAATGTCCTTAACATTTTTTTGGTGAATGCAGATGTCCACGGAACGCAATCCTGAAAATACCCGTTTCAAGATCCTCAAGGCTGCCTTTGCGGAAATGCATCAACACGGATTCCAGGGGATGCGGGTGGATCAGGTTCTGAGCAGGACAGGCCTGAAGAAGGGGGCGCTCTATCATCATTTCCCCAGCAAACAGGCGTTGGGATACGCGGTTTTGGAAGAGCTGATTGAAAAGCGTATCCGTGAGCTTTGGATCGATCCCCTGGCGGATTTCGATGATCCCCTGGAAGGCATCTATGTCTTGTACGAGCGCATCGGTGACGTGTGGAGTGATGAATTTTTCGCTCTGGGTTGCCCGCTGAACAAGCTGGCACAGGAAATGTCTCCCATCGACGGGGGGTTCCGGGAGCGGATAGGCCGGTTTTTCCGGTTGTGGCAGAAGGCCGTCAGCCAGGCGTTGTTACAAGGGCAAAGCCGTGGAATCGTGAAGCCGGAAATTCAACCCGATGATTGTGCCCTGTTTGTCGTAGCCGCGATTGAGGGGGCTTTGGGGATGACGAAAATTCTGGGTGATAAAGCGGTTTACGAGCGGGGTAAGGGAGAGCTGAAGAGATATCTGGAATCCTTGCGCCTCGATATTGAATCAATGACAAATGACTCATGGGAGGAAGAATGAGCGAATCACTCAAATCCATTGCCGAGAAACTGGGATTGGCAGCTACCAGGTATCATATCTTTCTGTGCTGCGATGCCGCTGTGCCAAAATGCTGCCAGCGTGAGCAGGGACAGGCGTCTTGGGCGTACTTGAAAAAACGCCTTGATGAATTGGGGTTGGCTGGCCAGGGAGGCGTTCAGCGTACCAAGGCTGATTGCCTAAGGGTCTGTGCTCAAGGACCTGTTGCGGTGATCTATCCAGAAGGCGTCTGGTATCACTCTTGCACCCCCAAGGTTCTGGAGCGGATCATTCAGGAGCATTTGATCGAAGGCAAGGTGGTGAAGGACTATGCCTTTGCCCAGGTGCAAACGATCCCGAACAGACAGAAATGAACAGGAAGATTCTTGGCCCTCGAGGAAACGCAGCGTTTCTTGTTGTGGGGCGCCGGTTACAGAACATAAGTTTGATTTGGATCAAAACGCGTTTGTGGGGAACCGCTATGCTTATGAATAAGCCTCCTTCCTGTCGTGAAACACAGGATATTTCAGCCATTTTATCCTCTGGGAAGGGATTGAGCGGGTGCCATGTGCCCCGCTCTTTTTTTGTCTTGCGGTAGCTTAGGTTGCGTTGTCCGCAGGTTGGTTTTGTGATCTAATACGGCGAGTTTTGCCTTGACCCGGGTCGCTGGTGCCAAGTCTGGGGCCGCGGGTTTTTCTGAATGCCATCAATCCATATTCAAGCAGGCTTGAAATCTATGGTGATAAAAATCAATAAAGGATTGGACTTGCCTGTCATGGGCGAGCCTGAGCAAAAGATCTATGAGGATGGGGGGGATGTGAGATCGGTGGCCCTGGTCGGCCAGGATTATCTGGGCCTCCGGCCATCGCTTCAGGTTCAGGTGGGGGACCGGGTCAAAACCGGACAGCCATTGTGGGTGGAAAAGAAACATCCTGAGATTAAATATACCTCTCCCGGATGCGGAACCGTCAAGGCTATCAATCGCGGTGCGAAAAGAGTGCTTCAATCCGTTGTGATAGAACTCGATGGTGACGAAGAGGAAACCTTTCACAGTTATCCGGTGGACGACCTTCCTCAGCTGACCCGTGAACAGGTCAAGGAAAACCTGCTGAATTCGGGGCTTTGGACACGTCTTCGTACCCGGCCGTACAGCAAGGTCCCGGTGAGCGACTCGGAACCGCATTCCATTTTCGTCAATGCCATCGACACCAACCCGTTGGCTGCTGACCCTGTGACGGTGATCGCAGAGAGGGTTGACGATTTCCGCAATGGACTGCAAGTGATTTCTCATCTGACTTCCGGCAAGGTTTACCTCTGCAAGGCGGAATCCGCAGATGGGTTTCCTGCGATCGAGGCCGGGAAAGTCGAGGTGGTGTCTTTCGATGGTCCACATCCAGCGGGGCTCTCCGGGACCCATATCCATTTCCTGGATCCTGTCTCGGCTGAGAAATCGGTCTGGTATCTGGACTATCAATCCGTACTGGCAATCGGTGCTCTTTTTACCACAGGTCGGCTCAATGTCGAAAAGGTGGTTTCCCTGGCGGGTCCTGCCGTGAAGCGCCCCCGGCTGATACGGACCCGTGTGGGCGCCAGTACCGAGGATCTTACCAGGGGCGAGTTGCTGGAACAGGGAAGTTTCAGGGTGGTGTCAGGTTCTCTCCTCCATGGACGCAAAGCCCGTGGATGGTCCGCTTATATCGGAAATTATCACAATCAGATCAGCGTGCTGGAGGAATATCATGCCAGGGAGCTGTTTGGCTGGATCGAAATGAAGGGGGCTGATCACAAGTTCACGCTTTTGGATGTTTTTCCTTTGCGCCGAAACAAGCCTGAAAAATTCAGGCTCACCACTGCCTTGTTTGGGAGCCCCCGGGCGATCGTTCCCATCGGTGTCTACGAACGGGTGATGCCACTGGATATTCTTCCAACCCAACTTTTGCGGGCCCTGGTTGTGGGTGATACCGATTCAGCTCAACTCCTCGGCTGCCTGGAACTGGATGAAGAGGATCTCGCGTTGTGTACCTTCGTCGATCCCGGCAAGCATAATTTCGGTCCGGTCTTGAGAAAAAATCTAACGCAAATCGAGAAGGAAGGCTGATGTCCAAAGTCAGAGCATTCTTAGACAAAATTCATCCTTTGTTCGCCAAGGGGGGGCGTTACGAAATTCTGTATCCGCTCTATGAGATGGTGGATACATTTTTGTACTCGCCCGCAGACAGTACTCCAGACCCGGTGCAGGTACGCGATGCCATCGATCTGAAACGGGTGATGGTCTATGTCTGGTTGGCCACTTTCCCAGTGGTTTTCATCGCCATGTACAACACCGGCTACCAGGCCAATCAGGCGATGGAAGCGTTGGGATTGGAGACCATCGCCAACTGGCGTGGCCCTATCATGGACTGGTTGGGCTACAACCCCTCCAATCCTCTTTCCTGTCTGATGCACGGGGCGTTGTATTTCCTCCCTGTCTACATCGTCACCTTCGTGGTGGGAGGTATCTGGGAAGTGATCTTTTCAGTAGTGCGCAAGCACGACATCAACGAAGGTTTCTTCGTCACCTCCATCCTGTTTGCCCTGACTGTGCCCCCATCCATTCCCCTTTGGCAGGTGGCTTTGGGGATCAGTTTCGGGGTGGTGTTGGGCAAGGAAGTGTTCGGCGGTACGGGCAAGAACTTCCTCAATCCCGCATTGACCGGCAGGGCCTTTCTGTTTTTCGCCTATCCTGCCAATATGAGTGGCGATTCCATATGGACCGCGTTGGATGGCTACAGCGCCGCTACCCCGCTGGCTCTGGGGGCCGAAGGCGGATTGGAGGCCATACATCAGGCCGGGTACTCCTGGGCTCAGACCTTCTTTGGCTTCATGCCGGGCTCTATGGGTGAGACTTCGGTAGTGGCTATTTTGATTGGCGCCGCATTTCTGCTTTATACCGGAATTGCCAGTTATCGAGTGATGGCAGGGGTGTTGATTGGCACCATAGTCACAGCCACCCTGTTCAATCTCATCGGTAGTGAAACCAATCCAATGTTCGGTTTGCCCTGGTATTGGCACCTGACTCTGGGTGGGCTGATGTTCGGATTGGTCTTCATGGCGACCGACCCTGTCAGTTCGGCTATGACCGATACCGGACGTTGGATCTTCGGGATACTGATCGGGGTGATGGTGGTGCTGATCCGTGTGGTCAATCCTGCTTTCCCCGAGGGCATGATGCTGTCGATCCTGTTTGCTAACATCTTCGCCCCGCTCATCGACTATTTCGTGGTTCAAGCCAACATCAGAAGAAGGGCCAAGCGCAATGTCTGACAATAGCAATTCAACGACCCAACTGGCTGATACCTGGCAAATCTGGAAGGAACGTGCCAGGATCTATGCAGAGAGAATCCTCTCCTTACCCAACGACAGTTACGAGAAAACCCTGGCAGTGGCCTTCTGGTTGTGCCTGGTGTGTGCCATCCTGGTCTCTTTCGCCGCGGTTGCCCTCAAGCCGCTGCAGCTCAGCAATAAGTCCGCCGACATGAAGCGCAACATCCTTGAGGTCGTCGATCTCTGGGAGGAAGGCATGGATGTGGATGAAGCCTTCAAACAGTTCGAAATCAAGGTGGTGGACCTGGCGACGGGAGAGTTCGTGGACGACATCGATCCTGAGAGTTACGACATGCGTAAAGCGGCCAAGGATCCTTCCCTGAGCGATCCTTTGCCAAGGGAGAGGGATATTGCCCAAATCAAGCGCAGGCCCAAGTATGCGACGGTCTACTTCTTGAAAGAGGGGGGCAAGCTCCAGGCCATTATCCTGCCTGTCTCTGGCTATGGTCTGTGGTCCACCATGTATGGTTTCCTAGCCCTGGAACCCGATTGCAACACGGTGATCGGTATCAATTTCTATGACCAGGGGGAGACGCCAGGACTTGGTGGTGAAGTGGTGAACTCCGACTGGCGTGCCTTGTGGAAAGGCAAACAGGTCTACGACGAGTCCGGCACTCCGGTGCTGCGCCTGGTCAAAGGAAGTGTCAGTCCGGATCAATCCGGGGCCGAATACATGGTTGATGGGTTGGCTGGAGCAACTTTGACCAGTAACGGCGTCAGCAATCTGATTCGTTTCTGGCTGGGCGAGGATGGTTATAAACCCTTCCTTGACAAATTCTGCGGTCAGCAATAAGGAGAACTATCATGAGTGAAGAAATCCAGGCAGTAGGAGAAGAGGAATTCGACTTCGAGAAGGTCAAACCAGCGCTCATCGATCCGCTGGTGGACAACAATCCGATCACCCTGCAGGTGCTGGGAATCTGTTCGGCCCTGGCGGTGACTTCCCAGTTGTCGACCGCATTGATCATGTGTCTGGCACTGACTGCGGTGGTTGCCAGTTCCAATACCGCCATCGCCTTGATCCGAAATCATATTCCTTCGAGCATTCGCATCATTGTCCAGATGACCATCATCGCCTCGCTGGTGATCGTGGTGGATCAGATCCTCAAGGCCTTTGCTTACGAGATCAGCAAGCAGTTGTCGGTGTTCGTGGGTCTGATTATTACCAACTGTATCGTCATGGGGCGGGCAGAAGCCTATGCCATG
>JALVSV010000078.1 GCA_027024125.1 Methylothermaceae bacterium
GGAAGGCGTACAAGGATGGTGGCTCACTATTCAAAGAATAGAAGAATCGAAACAAAAAGTGGCGGCGGCGCTGGATTATCTTTGCAAACACGACCTCATTACAGCCAGGAACATCGCTGGCGGCAAAACCATATTTGCGTTGAATAAGGACACGATGAAAGGGCAAAAGTGAACAGATACAAGCATTCAAACAGATCAGTCACCGGAACAATGGGAAACAAGTCATGGCGGATTTTACCGGAATTGCAGCGACAGGAAACAGCATAGTCCGGTATCTGGATCTGTGTTTCCGTGAAAGACAGCCTATCCCGGGTAAAAACACCAATGTCCTTTTGGTCAGGACTGAAGAACTCAACCGGGACAAGTTCGATGTCATCTCCTTACCAGCACTGACGCTTTTTCTCTATCGCATCGATTTCAACAAGACCATGCGGGCCTCATGGTCTGCGGTTTCAGTCACCGACGGCGAGGCACACCTGCCGATCGACCTGCATTTTCTGCTGATCGGTTGGGCGGAGAATGCGGAACACGAATATCGTATTCTCGGCCGCGCCATGCAATGTCTGGAAAACACCCCCATTCTGTCGGGCCCCTTACTCGACCCTCTCAGTGACGACTGGGTGGCAGGTGATGCCATCCAGATCTGTCTGGAGGACATTACCACTGAAGACCTCATGCGTACCTTCGACTCCCTGCCCGTGGACTACAAACTGAGCGTTCCCTATTCAGTGCGCATCATCAGGATCGATGGTCGCCAGCCGTCTCCGGATCCGGCTGTGGCCAAAACATCGGCAGGCATCAAACCGGAGGTCGAGGCATGAATTCCATGTCCGCGCAAACCTATATCGAACACGTCAAACGTCTGGCCCTCGGCATTGAGTTGATCGATTCGGTTCGGCAGCGGCAACCGGTTTCTCCAGTACGAGTCGATGTGGAATATGGTCTGCCACATGAGCCGAAACTGCCCAAGGACCGGTTCTGTTTTGCCCGCAGTTCCCGGATGAGACCAGAAGTCCTGTGCCGGCATTTCTCGGGAAGCTATGCACTGCTATATCACCCGTCTCTCCGCGATCACATCAACCTGCGAATTTATAGTCCATGGCTCAACAACCTCCCTATCAGGCGGCACTACCTGCCCAGAAGATTGAGAGTCCCTTTGTTGACCCTTGAGGACATCATAACGATCGAAGAGACTGAACAACCCGGCTATCTCGAGGGACGCAGCCGATACCCGGTGTTGTTCCCGGGCGTCGGATATCACCTGATCGGTGGCGCCACAGGATTACGTGGCCGGGTACTGCGAGATGGCTCGCCAATGCGCTGGGCCTGTATCGAGGCTCGCCTGCCGGCCAATGACCGGCTGGTGGGACGTACCCGTGGCAATGAGCGGGGCGAATTTCTACTATTGCTGGACTCTGCGGCCGCGCCTGCCAGTGATCTGGATGCCACCATCGATGTCCGTGTCGAGATTGCCGGCCCTTCCGAATTACCCGTCCCCGCTGATGAACAGTTACCCAAACTGGACCCCTTGTGGGATGCCCCCCTCGAAACGCTCCCCTCAGCGGACCAAACCGACGATGTCGCCACTGGAGAACGGCTGCCCGCTGGATATGCGTTTTCGGTTTCGGCCAGGCGGGTCATCCCCTTCCAGGTGGGAAGGATCCTTTCCGGGGCTGCGGTGGGGGACTTTGTGTTTTAACCCGATGAAACATCGAACAGGCCAGTCGAAGTGGCAGATCATGATCACCAAGCAGTAAATCGAATTCGTTGACAGAGGAGTGCAGTCATCATGCCTGAATATTTAGCACCCGGCGTTTTTATCGAAGAAGTCAGTTTCCGTTCCAAATCGCTCGAGGGCGTGTCAACCAGTACTACCGGATTCGCTGGCCTGACTCGCTTTGGACCTGTTTGTTACCGGGATGTGGACCTTCAGGGACCCGATAGTTGTGAACCCCGCCTGATCACCAGTTTCACCGAGTTTGAGCGCGTCTATGGGGGGCTGGAACCCTTGGTCATCGACGGTAACGAACGAATCCCCTACCTGGCCCATGCGGCACGGGCATTTTTTGAGAACGGGGGTAAGCGGCTATATGTTTCCAGAGTGTTCGTACCCTTGGCGGGAGAGACGGGTACGACTGCCTGGGGGGTCGCTTCGCGCACCATCCCTGTCGCAGACATCACTGCACGCTGGCTTGCACGTTGGCCGGGGGAGGCA
>JALVSV010000079.1 GCA_027024125.1 Methylothermaceae bacterium
TACTGAAACCTTGCCACTAAATTTTTTTCGATACTGGGGCAAAGCCGGTAATGACAACGATTTACACCGGTTACCTTACCATTGTTTAGACGTAGCTGCTTGTGGTGTGTCACTGCTGCGCCATTTCCACCGTTGGCGTCAACGAGTGGAAATTTTAACCAGGCTGAAAAGCGATGATCTGGAAACCTGTATTTTAATTTTCTTCGCCCTTCACGATTTGGGCAAATTCGCCACCGGATTCCAGAACCTGCGCCCCGATCTGCTCGAAAAGTTGCAAAGACGTCAGAGCGACAAAGGCTATTCCGTCCGCCACGACACCCTGGGTTACGTCCTGTGGAAACGCAGGCTCATGCCACAAATATCCACCCGGCGCCTGCGGCGACGCAGTAGCGATAGCGATGCCGATGCCTGGATGCGGGTGGTCACCGGTCACCACGGCCAACCGCCCGGTGAGGACGTATGCGGTTGCCTGAGCGACGCGTTCGAGGAATGCGATATCAAGGCCGCCCGGTCCTTCCTCCAGGCCGTCCTCGATCTGGCGGGCAGCAAGAGCCTGCCTCAGATCGCCATCCCCGCCGAAGCTACCTGGTGGTTAGCGGGCCTGACCATTCTGGCTGACTGGCTCGGGTCGAACCGCGATTTCTTTCCCTATTGCGAGGACATCCTGCCGCTCGGTGACTATTGGGACCACGCCCTCGAGCGGGCCGGAAAGGCCATAGAAGCCGCCGGCCTGAATCCGGACCCGCCGGCAGAACGTTTCACCCTGGCAGACTGTTTCGCCGATCCGCCGCCGCAGCTACAACCTACCCCGTTGCAGCAGTGGGCGGAAACTGTCCCTCTCAGCGCTGGTCCGCAGTTGTTCATCCTCGAGGACGTTACCGGCGCCGGCAAGACCGAGGCGGCCCTGCTGCTGGCCCAGCGGCTGCTGCGGAAAAACGGCGGCGGAGGACTGTACCTGGGCCTGCCCACCATGGCCACCGCCAACGGCATGTACCAGCGCCTCGGCGGCGGCAAGCCCCCGGTCTATGCCCGGCTGTTCGCCCCCGCTGCGCAGCCTGCCCTGGTGCTGGCCCACAGCCGGGCCGAACTGGTGCGTGACCGCCTCCTCCCTCCACCGCCCCCGGAAAACGACTACGGCGACGGCACCGAAGCGGCCGCAACCCGCTGCAGCGCCTGGCTGGCCGACAACCGCAAGAAGGCCCTGCTGGCGGAAGTGGGGGTCGGCACCATCGACCAGGCCCTTTTGGCCGTGCTCGCCTCCCGCCATCAGTCCCTGCGCCTGCTCGGCGTGCTGGACAAGGTGCTGATCGTGGACGAGGTCCACGCCTGCGACGCCTACATGAACCGCCTGCTCGAACACCTGCTCCACGCCCACGCCAGGGCCGGCGGCAGCGCCATCCTGCTGTCGGCCACCCTGCCCCACCGCCAGAAAAGCGCCCTGATCCGGGCGTTCGCCGAAGGGATGGGGCGGGAGATCGACGACATCGAACCGACCGAAGCCTATCCCCTCGCCACCGTCTTCGGCGGCGACGAGCTTCGCACGCAGCCACTGGCCACCCGTCCGGAAGTGGCCCGCCGTGTCGAAGTGGATTTCATCGAGGGGGAAGACGAGGCCGAGACACTTCTGGCTGAAACGGTCGCCCAGGGCCGCTGCGCCTGCTGGATCTGCAACACGGTGGATGACACCCGCCGGCGCTTCGAGACCCTGCGGCAAAATCACCCCGACTGGCATTTGGATCTGTTCCACGCCCGCTTCATCCTCCACGACCGGATGGAAATCGAGCAGCGGGTCCTGGCCGCTTTCGGCAAGCGTTCCGGCCCCGAACAGCGCCGCGGCCGGATTCTCATCGCCACCCAGGTGGTGGAACAGTCCCTGGATCTGGATTTCGACGTGATGATCTCGGATCTGGCCCCCATCGACCTGCTGATCCAGCGCGCCGGCCGCCTGCAGCGCCACCCTCGCGACCGGAAAGGCCGTTACACCCCCGATGCCCCGGACCGGCGCGGCATCCCGAAACTGACCGTGCTAGCCCCGCCCTGGAACGACGATCCGCCGGCCGACTGGCTGCGCCGGGCCCTGCCGGGGACTGCGGCCGTGTACGAGGCCGAGGACGCCCATTTGTGGCTGGCAATGAAGTTGCTGCGGGAGAAGGGCGGCTTCACCATGCCCGACGACGCCCGCCAGTTGATCGAGGGGGTTTATGGCACCGATCCG
>JALVSV010000080.1 GCA_027024125.1 Methylothermaceae bacterium
GAGGAGGGCAGCCTTCACCTTTTCTTCACCGGGTCGATAGTCTACTCGGGTCGACACGCCGAACAGCCGATCACCCGACGAACCCGATCTCCGAGCCGTCGGAACCACCTGCAGCCGATCACCCAACGAGTCCCAACCCCCAGCCGTCGGGACCCCGACGCAGATCGGGGGCAGACTGTGTGCGGACGGTCATCGCGAATCCATCGATTCCACCCCCCAGTGAAAGCAGCCAACCATGAACCTCGGAGCCCCCGAACTGCTCATCATCCTCGTAGTAGTACTGCTGCTCTTCGGGGGGTCCCGCCTCCCCAAGCTGGCCCGCTCCCTCGGCGAGGCCCAGAAGGAACTGCGGAAGGCGGGACAAGCTACCGATTTCGACGAATGAGGCGATCCCGCTGGCTCTGACTGGTGCGATCATGGCCACATGGATGAGAAACTGCTCCTGGCCGGAAGTGCTGTCACCGCGGGATTGTTGCTTGGTGGTCTACTGGCCTTCGGCCTCAGAAGATGGCTCGACCATCCCCATCGGCGACCCGCGGTAAGGGAGGTCGCCGCTCCCCTGAGCGTGTTTCTCTTCTGGATGGTTGTCGCGGCCGGCGTTCTGCTCGCCATCGGTGTGAGCAGCCCGGAGAGCCTGAGACCCATCCCGGCCGACCTGCTCCACTGGCTTCCCAACCTGGCTATCGCCGGCCTGCTGGTCATCGGCGGCTACGCCATCGGCGTCACCGCTGCCGCCGGCCTGGGCCGCACTCTCTCGGGGATATCGGGCCACCGGAATCGGACCCTGGAACAAACGGTGAGGCTCGCGTTCCCCACCTTGGCCTTGGTGCTGGCGTTCGGTCAGCTCGGCGTCGACACTGGCCTCATCGATCTGCTGACCGGTGGAGTTGTTGCAACGACGGCTGCCACCGTCGCCGGCCTCTCGGTGTTGGGTGGTAGAAGAGTCGCTGCCCAAATTGCTGCCGGTCGATCTCTACGCCCCTTGCTATCAGAAGGTTCACGACTCGAGGTGGGCGACCAGGAGGGCACCGTGGTCGCCCTCCACCCCTCCCATCTGGTGTTGGAGGTGGCTGAGGGCCATCGAGTGATCCCTTTCGGGGTTCTCCATGATCAGCCGTTCACGATTCTCCGAGACTCCGATGACCGTATTCCACCGACCGGTCCGAATCCGACTGGCCCGGGATCCGGCTCATCGGTCTCGTAGCCTCTCGAGCCAGGAGATCGCGATCTCGGGCCGATCCAGAACGACGCCGATGAGGCCTCCGACACCCGACAGGGCAATGACCACCAGCACTGCTCCACCGCCCAATGTCACCCACAGGACTCCCACAACCGCTCCCAGGATCGTCCCCAGAACAGACTTCACATCCTTCACAAGTCCTCCGCCTTCTCCTATACCACCCTCGGGTTGGTTCCCGATGAGGGGCTCCAGTACTCCACCACCAGGGTTACCGGCGGTTCCCGACGACCCTTCCCTTCAACCTCGGAGCCGAGCACACCCATGGCGACCCAGAACTCCTGACTCAGGCCCTTCCGTACCTGCTCAGCCAGCCGGACCACGTTGGCGTCGTCGTCCACCTCGACGGTGAGGGTCAGCCGGTTTCGGCGAAACCGGCCCCGAGCCGACCTGACCCCCTCAACAGCACACACCTCGTGTTCGGCCGCCTTCACGATGACTCGGCCCGAGACCAACGTGCGGCCCTGCCCCGCGGACCGGACCTCGTGTATCACCCGCAAACCACGCGATGGCGGTATCACCTGGGCCACCAGCACCACCAGACCGATTCCGATCAGGACCAGTGCCGACACGGCCAGCTGCCATTGAGCCCCTCCGGGATCCACCAACCACTCGACGGTGTCGGCGACCCGCCGCCGCCAGTGCCCACCCGCCATACCGGTGGCCTCTGCCATGAGGACCACCCCGATGAGGACGAACAGCGCGGATGCGAGCACCCGGGACAGGTGGCGGATTGCCGTCAACGGACCCTCCGACGTCGCTTCGGCGAAAGGTAGGCGACCTCGACCCGCTTGATTCGACAGGGCAACGATCGCTCCTCGCACACGAGATCCAAGGCATCTCCCATCCGAGCATCCAGATCCGGCTCCACCCGTTCGTTCTCAATCACCAGCCGGATGCCGACTCGTCCCCTGCGACCCACTCGAACCCTCACCCGCTCGGCTCCCGAGAGGGCCTTGGCCGCGGCGGTCAATAGCC
>JALVSV010000081.1:0-1493 GCA_027024125.1 Methylothermaceae bacterium
CGCGTACCGAGCGCAAGAATCTTCAGAAGTGCCATCGTCTCCTGAGTTTTCTCATAGCTTTCTATGTTCTGCATCACTACCTTGGCTTCGCCATTCTGGGTAATGACAAGCGGTTCAGCTTCGTGCGAGAGGTTCCGCACGATTTCCGCTGCATGGGCCTTCAGGTAACTGATTGGTTTGATTCTACTTGAAATTTTCATAATCACTATCCTTGTATGACTAAATCTAGTCCGAAAACAGGTCCGCTGTCAATCTGGAACCGGTATGCCAGCAAACCATTGAGAGAATAAAGTGGTATCCTCCTCCTGCCCTTCGACTTTTCTGCTCCCGATTGAGAATGCATAGACTCATACTCAACTCATGGCTGGCAGTGCTGCTCTGTTACCCTTTAATCGTCCTGGCCGAAAGCCGGTTCCAGGCCAGGGATCCAGGGGGCTATGTAGGTGCCCGCACCTGCGCCGGGTGTCACCGGGTACAATTCGGGGCCTGGCGAGGCTCCCATCACGATCTGGCGATGCAGCCGGCCACACCAGAGACCGTGCTGGGCAATTTCGATGATGTCCGTTTCAGTCACAATGGCGTCGAGTCGCGTTTCTTTCGCCGGGAGGGGCGTTATATGGTCCGGACCGATGGCCCCGATGGCAAGTTGAGGGACTATCCCATTGCCTATACCTTCGGCGTGACCCCCTTGCAGCAGTACCTGATCGAGTTCCCCGGCGGGCGCCTGCAGCCACTGGGGATCGCCTGGGACAGCCGGCCTAAGGAACAGGGCGGGCAGCGTTGGTTTCATCTCTATCCCGGGCAAAAGGTGGACCATCGACATCCTCTGCACTGGACCAGCCCCAACCAGACCTGGAATCACCAGTGTGCGGAATGCCACTCCACCGGCCTCAAAAAGAACTACGATGCCAAGTCGCGCACCTACCACACTACCTGGAAGGCCATCGACGTCGCCTGCGAAGCCTGCCACGGACCCGGCAAAGCCCATGTCGAGTGGGGGCACAGTGGCGCCAAAACGGAGAACGACGGCCTGAGGGTCCATTTCCACGAGCGCCGCGGCGTAGGGTGGCCTGTCGACGCCAAGACCGGCAACGCCCAGCGCAGTAAGCCACGTACCACCATGGTGGAAATCGAACTCTGTGCCCGCTGTCACTCCCGCAGAAGCCTTTTGTCGGAGGACTACCATCATGGCCAGCCGCTGACCCAGACCCACCGTCCGGTATTGCTCAGTGAGGGGTTGTACTATCCGGATGGGCAAATCCTGGACGAGGTCTATGTCTACGGCTCATTTCTGCAGAGCAGGATGTATCAAGCAGGGGGGACCTGCAGCGATTGTCACGATCCCCATACCCTCAAGCTGCGGAGCGGAGTGAACGGTGTCTGCCTGCAGTGCCATCAGGCCGACAAATTCGACACACCGAAACATCATCACCATGCGGCAAAATCGGCCGGCGCCGCCTGTGTCGGCTGTCACATGTCTCAAAAGACATACA
>JALVSV010000081.1:1503-2213 GCA_027024125.1 Methylothermaceae bacterium
ACATACATGGTGGTGGATCCACGCCGTGATCACAGTCTGCGCATTCCCCGGCCGGACCTCTCAGTGGCATTAGGTACACCAAACGCCTGCAACCACTGCCACCGGGACAAGGATGCCCAATGGGCCAGTGACAAGAGCCTGCAGTGGTATGGCTCGCTGGCGGGCAAAGGTTTCCAGCACTATGCTAAGGCGCTGCGTGAGGGAAGGCGGGATGGGCCGGGGGCGCCGCGATTGCTGAATAACCTGGCCAGAGACGAATCCCAACCTCCCATCACCCGGGCGACGGCAGTTTCTCTCTTACCGCGTTATCTAGGGCAGGAGACTTTCCCTACTTTACAGGCATCGTTGACGAGCAGTGAGGTGTTGATACGTCTGGCAGCAGCAGGGGGGCTCGAACGCTTGCCAAATCAACTGAAAGCGGTGCTTGGCGCTTCGTTGTTGACCGACCCCCAGCTTGCGGTCAGGATCGAAGCAGCCCGGGTGCTCGCCGATGTTCCGGGCAATCTGGTCAGCAGAGAGTTGTTGGGGTCGGCCTTGAAGGAATATCGGGCCTCACAGATGCTCAATGCTGATCGTCCTGAGGCGTGGGTCAACCTGGCCAATCTGGCCAGACGTCAGGGAGATCCGGAAACCGCCGAGCATGATCTCAAGGAAGCGATTACCATCGATCCGACCTTTGCCCCGGCCTATGTCAACCTTGCCGACCTCTA
>JALVSV010000082.1 GCA_027024125.1 Methylothermaceae bacterium
CACGGCTTCCAGTTCTTCCGGCTCCAGGGATTGCATCAGGGTGTCGAAGAACACGATGCGTTTGTTGCTGCCGATGCCGGTGAAATAGGCATTACCATGACCTGTGCGGCGCGAGCCGTCCATGACGAAGATGCCCTTGCTCTGGAAACCACAACGTTCCAGTAACCTGTGGATGCGATCACGAAGTTGTGGGTCATCGAGAGGGGTGAATTTATTGAAGAGAGGGGCGATCAGGGTCGGGTAGGCCCAGCTCATCAACAGAGAGAAGGACATGATGATTGCCCAGGCCAAGAGCCACCACCAGGTACCGGTGCTTTCCATTACCCAGAGAATCAAAGCCAGTAGCGGTGCCCCGATGGCCAGGGCAAGCGCTGCCTGAAGCAGCAGATCCTTGATGAATTGCGACACGGTGGTGCGGTTGAAGCCGAACTTCTCCTCCACCACGAACGTCTGATAGATGGATAGGGGGAGTTCCGCCAGGGCCATCAGGAACATCACCGAGAGGATCAGGGCGATGCCCTGGGTGATGGGGCCAAGGCTGAATCGACTCAATAAACCGTCTAATGCGTCGATTCCCCCTCCAAGGGTGAATACCAGAAGCAGGATGATATTGAGGATACGTCCGACTTCCAGCACCTTGAGCTTGGCCAGGGTATAATCGGCGGCTTTTTGGTGGGCCTCCAGGGTGATTGCACCTTGGAAGGGTTCCGGAACCCGATCTCGATGGGCCAATACATGGGCGCCATGGCGCCTGGCGAGCCAGAATTCGATGACAAAAGAAGCTGTAAGTGCCAGCAGGAAGACGAACGTGAACGTATTCATGGGAAACCAAACTACAATAGCAATGACGGCTCAACAGCTTAGCCTTTGCTACAATCGCTGACAAGCCAAGAAGCAGGGAATTTCTCAAATGACTTCTCATAAAGACAATCTGATCTGGATCGACCTGGAGATGACCGGCCTGAATCCTGACCGGGACGTGATCATAGAACTTGCCACCGTAGTGACTGACAAGGATCTCAATGTGCTGGCCACAGGTCCCATGTTGGCCATTTATCAACCGGAAGAGAGGCTGGCGGCGATGGATCAATGGAACCAGAAACATCATGGCGCTTCCGGGTTGATCGAGCGGGTACGCAAGAGCCGGGTCAGGGAAAGGGAAGCCGAATACCTCACCCTGGAGTTCTTGAAAAAATGGGTGTCCCCCGGAGAATCACCGATGTGCGGCAACAGCATCTGCCAGGACAGGCGTTTCCTGTATCGGTCCATGCCGCAGCTGGAGGCTTATTTTCATTACCGCAACCTGGACGTCTCCACGCTCAAGGAATTGGCAAAACGTTGGGCACCGCACCTGAAGGAAGGTTTCAAGAAGAAGAATGCCCATGAGGCCCTTGCCGATATCCTCGAATCCATCGAGGAACTGAAATATTACCGGGAGAATTTTCTGCGTTATTGATCGAACAGGCTTCTCGCTATAGTGCAGCGAAATCCCCCTACCTCCGGCAGGGATACTTTTCGCAGTTGTTCTGGAGTCGGTTTTCATAGGGCTGGGGTACTTCATGTTTTTGAATCTTCAGGCCTTCCTCTCGTCTGAAACCGAGCAGAATGAAAATATTCAATCTCTCCTGCTCACCTTAAATGTTATAATCAGGAAATTTGCCAACGTCTGACGATATTGCAACCCTTGGTACCAGATGACTGAATTTGCCAAAGAAGTCCTTCCCATCGCCCTTGAAGAGGAAATGAAGCAATCCTACCTCGATTACGCCATGAGCGTGATCGTGGGCAGGGCACTTCCCGATGTGCGGGACGGACTCAAGCCGGTGCACCGCCGGGTGCTTTTTTCCATGCACGAGCTGGGTAACGACTGGAACAAGCCCTACAAGAAATCGGCCCGCGTGGTCGGGGACGTGATTGGTAAATACCACCCCCACGGCGATGCGGCGGTCTACGATACCATCGTGCGGATGGCCCAGCCTTTCTCCATGCGTTATGTGCTGATCGATGGTCAGGGGAACTTTGGCTCTGTGGATGGAGACCCGCCGGCTGCAATGCGTTATACCGAAATCCGCATGGCCAGAATCGCTCATGAACTTTTGGCCGATCTCGACAGGGAAACGGTGGATTTCGTTCCCAATTACGACGAATCCGAACGGGAACCCGTGGTACTGCCTGCCAAGGTGCCCAATCTTTTGGTCAACGGTTCTGCGGGTATCGCCGTGGGGATGGCGACCAACATCCCCCCCCATAACCTGACCGAAGTGATCAATGCGGTATTGGCGCTGATCGACCAGCCGGAGATCGGCATTCCGGAACTGATGCAGCATATGCCCGGTCCCGATTTTCCCACCGGTGCCGTCATCAACGGTGCCAAGGGGATCCGTGAAGCCTATGAGACCGGTCGTGGCCGCATCTACCTGCGTGCCTGTTCCCACGTCGAGACCAGTAAGGACAGTGGGCGCCAGAGTATCGTCGTCACCGAGTTGCCTTATCAGGTCAACAAGGCGCGGTTGATTGAGAAGATCGCCGCCCTGGTCAAGGAAGCCAGGTTGGAAGGCATTTCGGCGTTGCGGGACGAATCCGACAAGGATGGCATGCGGATGGTGATCGAACTGAAACGTGGTGAACAGGCTGAGGTGATCCTCAACAATCTCTACCAGCACACCCAGTTGCAGAACGTCTTTGGAATCAACATGGTGGCACTGGTGGACGGTCGCCCACGGCGGCTGAATTTGAAGGAGGTGCTGGAGGCCTTCGTCGATCACCGCCGCGAGGTGGTGACCCGCCGTACCCTCTACGATCTGCGCAAGGCCAGGGAGCGGGTCCATGTTTTGGAGGGGCTTGCGGTGGCGCTGGCCAATATCGACGAGATTATCGAGCTGATCAAGGCAGCGCCGAATCCCCAGGTTGCCAAGGAGGGCCTGCTGTCCCGGGTATGGCGGCCCGGTGTGGTCAAGGGGTATCTGGAGCGCGCTGGCGCCGACCGGACCCGGCCGGAGGATCTGGAACAGGGTTACGGTCTGGGGCCGGACGGCTACCGGCTGTCACCGGCCCAGGCCCAGGCCATCCTGGATCTGCGGCTGCACCGCCTGACCGGTCTGGAGCAGGAAAAGATCATCGGTGAGTACGAACAGCTTTTGGCCAGGATCGACGAGTTGCTCGAGATTCTGGGAAGCGACAAGCGTCTTCTGGAGGTGATTCGCGAGGAACTGATCGAGTTGCGCGACCAGTTCGGCGATGAACGTCGAACCGAGATTATGGAGGAACAGCGCAGCCTGTCGGTGGAGGATCTGATCACTGAGGAGGACGTGGTTGTCACCCTGACCCACGCCGGTTATGCCAAGGCCCAGCCCCTTTCCGTCTATCAGGCCCAGCGCCGCGGCGGTAAGGGCAAGGCCGCGGCTGCCACCAAGGAAGAGGATTTCGTCGAAAAGCTGCTGATCGCCAACACCCACGACACTTTGCTGTGTTTCTCCAGTCAAGGTAAAGTCTATGGCATCAAGGTCTATGAGTTGCCCATGGCCAGCCGCACCTCCAGAGGCAAGCCGATCGTCAATCTGCTCCCATTGGATCAAGGGGAGCGTATCAATGCGGTGTTGCCCATCCGGGATTTTACTGCCGGTGGTTTCATATTCATGGCAACCGCCGCAGGAGTGGTCAAAAAGACTGCATTGCAGGAATTCGAACACCTTCGCACCAACGGCAAGATCGCCATCGACCTGAAACCGGGGGATGTGCTGGTGAAGGCGACCCTGACCGATGGCCAGCAGGATGTGATGTTGTTCTCCAGTGAAGGTAAGGCGATTTGTTTCAACGAGTCCGAGGTGCGGGCCATGGGCCGGACGGCCGGAGGGGTACGGGGGATGAAGCTGCCGGCCGGTGAAAGGGTGATTTCACTGATCATCGGCAACGAGGGCAAGGGTACTGTGCTGGCGGTGACTGAGAATGGTTACGGCAAGCGGACCCGGATCGAGGATTATCCCAGGCACCGGCGTGGCGGTCAGGGGGTCATTGCGATTCAGACCTCAGACCGTAATGGTTCGTTGGTATCTGCGGTGCTGGTGCAAGATGATGATGAGATTATGCTGATCACCACGGGTGGTACCTTGGTGCGTACCCGGGTCAATGAAATACCAGTCCTTGGGCGCAATACCCAAGGGGTACGCATCATTCGCCTCAGCGGCGGTGAAAAGTTGGTGGGCGTGGACAGAATCGAAAGTTTACCGGAGGAAGAATAACAATTTATGCGAGTCTATAACTTCAGCGCAGGTCCTTCCATGTTGCCAGTGGAAGTCCTGGAGCAGGCACGGGAAGAAATGCTCGATTGGCAGGGAAGTGGGATGTCGGTGATGGAAATGAGTCATCGTGGCCCTCATTTCAAACAGATTGCCGAAGGCACCGAAGCTGCGTTACGTGAACTGATGGGCATAGGGGATGACTATCACTGTCTGTTCCTGCAAGGAGGTGCGACGGGACAGTTTGCCGCCATCCCGATGAACCTTCTGGGTGACCATCGGAAGATGAACTATGTGCTGACCGGTTCGTGGTCCAGGAAGGCAGCTGCCGAAGCGCGAAAATACGGCGATGTGATCATCTGTGCCACCAGTGAAGAAGACAAATTCACCACCATTCCTGATTCTACGGAGTGGCGGCCCGATCCTGATGGGGCCTACCTGCACTATACCAGCAACGAAACCATCCATGGGGTTGAGTTTCCATTCGTGCCTGAGGCGTCCATGCCGTTGGTGGTGGATATGTCTTCGGACATCCTGTCCAGGGAGGTGGATGTCTCCAGATTTGGCCTGATCTATGCCGGAGCCCAGAAGAATATGGGACCATCCGGAATCACGGTGGTGATCGTGCGCAAGGATCTGCTGTGTGATCCTTTGCCCTCGACGCCATCGGTATTGGACTATCGCCAGCAGGCCGAAGCAGGTTCCATGCTCAATACACCGCCCACCTATAACTGGTATCTGCTGGGGTTGGTGCTGGAGTGGCTGCAGAGGCAGGGGGGACTCAAGGCTGTCGAGCAGCGTAACATCGAGAAATCCGAGCTGATTTATCGTTTGATCGATGCTTCTGATTTTTATCAAAATCCGGTCGATCCACGCTACCGTTCACGAATGAACATTCCCTTTACCTTGACCGATCCCACCCTCGACAAGGTCTTTCTCCAGGAGGCCGAAAGCAACGGAATGGTCAACTTGAAGGGTCACCGTTCGGTGGGAGGGATGCGCGCCAGTATCTACAATGCCATGCCTCTGGAAGGGGTCAAGACCCTCGCTGAATTCATGCAGGAGTTCGAAACACGTTATGGCTGAGCCAATCTTCAAGATCCTGACCTACAACAACATCGCCATTGCCGGTCTGGAACGTTTTCCCCGTGAGCATTACGAGGTGGCCTCCGAGATCCAGCATCCCGATGCCATCATTCTAAGGTCCCACAATCTGCATGACGAGGTGTTGCCTGAGACCGTCAAGGCCATAGGTCGTGCAGGTGCGGGGGTCAACAATATCCCGGTGGAAGAATGCAGCCGCCGCGGGATTCCGGTATTCAATACCCCTGGGGCCAATGCCAATGCAGTGAAGGAATTGGTGCTGGCAGGGATGTTGCTGGCCTGCCGAAATCTCTGCCAGGCCTGGGACTATGCCCGGACCCTGGAAGGTGACGACCATGCAATCCACCGCCAGGTGGAATCGGGGAAGAAACAGTTCCAGGGTTTCGAATTGACCGGAAAGATGCTCGGTGTGGTGGGGCTGGGCGCTATCGGGGTCAAGGTGGCGAACAAGGCGTTGGCCTTGGGGATGAACGTCAGTGGCTATGATCCTTACGTGACCGTCGAGCGTGCCTGGCAGTTGTCTTCGTCGGTGATCCAGGCTTCCAATCTGGATGAGCTGCTCGGGATCTGTGATTTCGTCACCCTGCATATGCCTTTGACCGATCAGACCCGTGGTTGCATCAACGCCGGCCGTCTTTCGCAAATGAAGCCAGGCTCGATTCTTCTCAACTTTTCCCGGGGAGAGCTGGTGGATACCGGGGCGGTGGTTACGGCACTCGATGAAGGGCGGTTGCATGCGTATGTCACCGATTTTCCCAATGCAGCCTTGAAGCAACATCCCAGGGCGATCTGCCTTCCCCATCTGGGTGCCTCGACCCGTGAGGCTGAGGAAAATTGTGCGGTCATGGTGGCCGAACAGGTCCGTGACTATCTGGAGAACGGCAACATCCGCCACTCGGTCAACTTTCCGGAAGTCGTCCTGGCCCGGGCACCTGGGACCACACGGATTGCCATCCCCCATGCCAATGTACCTGCGATGGTGAGTAAGATTTCGGCCTGCCTCGGGGAGGCGGCGATCAACATCGTCGAATTGTTGAACAAATCCAAGGGGGATGTCGCCTATACGATGATCGACGCCGAGGGGCGGTTGAGTAGCGATATCGTTGCCGAAATCGAGGGCTTGGAGGGTGTGCTTTCTGCCCGGGTGATACAATGATCCTTCCTTGACTGCGGGCTGAAAATATCAACTATGGATAAGGAGCAGGCCCTGAATCAGCTGCGTCAGCGTATCGATGATATCGACAGACAATTGCTGCGCCTGATTTCCGAACGTGCCAACATCGCCCTTGAAGTTGCCAGAGTCAAGCGGGAAGCCGGGGAAGAGGACTGTTTCTATCGCCCTGAACGGGAGGCCCAGATTCTGCGCCGGGTCAAATCGGAAAATCCCGGACCTCTGGACGATGAATCGGTGGTGCGGATCTTTCGTGAGCTCATGTCGTCTTGCCTGGCGCTCGAGAAACCATTGCAGATCGCCTTTCTGGGTCCAGAAGGTACGTTTACGCAGCAGGCCGCCTATAAACATTTCGGCCATGCGGTCAAAGTG
>JALVSV010000083.1 GCA_027024125.1 Methylothermaceae bacterium
CTACGATCCTGAAACAGGACCGATCATAGACGGCAGGGGATGGCTGCATGGCAGTACTTTGCTGGCCCTGCTTCAGGGAAAGCTGGAAACTTCTCAGGTTCGGCGGGAGGCCAAGCGTCTCTTGCGTATACTGATTGATCATCAACTACAGGGGCGGGCTCTCCGCAGTCGTCAGCTTTTTTCGCATCGAGCAAGGAAACCATGAAAATCAGACCGATACTTCTGGGTGTCAACATCGATCATATCGCTACCTTGCGGCAGGTGCGAGGGACGAACTATCCACAACCTTTGGAAGCGGCGCTGCTGGCGGAAAAGGCCGGTGCCGACGGTATCACGGCGCACCTGCGCGAGGATCGCCGCCATATTCAGGACAGGGACCTGTACCTGCTCAGGGAAATGATTGAAACCCGCCTCAATATGGAAATGGCCGTCACCGATGAAATGATCGGAATTGCCAGGGAGATCAAGCCGGATGCCTGTTGTCTGGTGCCGGAGAAACGGCAAGAGCTGACTACGGAAGGGGGACTTGATGTGGTCGGGCAATTTGCACGGGTCAAGGCGGCCTGTGAAGCGCTGGGTACTGAAGGAATAGAGGTCTCATTATTCATCGATCCCGATCACAGGCAGATCGAGGCGGCGCACAAAGCTGGCGCTCCTGTCATAGAACTCCACACGGGGAAGTATGCAGAGGCGATCGCAGGAGAACGCGAATCGGAATGGCGGCAAATCTGCCAGGCGGCGCGATGGGCGACCGAAGTCGGGTTGCAGGTCAATGCCGGCCACGGGCTCCATTATCACAATGTGGAAGCGATTGCCCGTATTCCCGAAATCGTTGAGTTGAATATTGGCCATGCCATTGTTGCCCGGGCAGTTCTGACAGGATGGAGCGAATCGGTCAGCGAGATGAAACGGTTGATGCGAGAGGCCCGAAGAGAAATATTGACCCTGAACGGTTGATTTGCCATATTGTTTTGACCCATAAGGGGACCCCAAGGCTGAACAGGGGGAGGAAGCATGGAGAAAAAAATGAAACAGATCTCTGAAGAATCCATGGAGCAGAGTGATGCTCTTTTTTTGGCGCGTGTCGCTGCAGAAGAGCAAAACCGCTTTGCCCGCCGACTGATCGCCGGACTGAGCGCCTTTTTTTTGCTTTGGTTGGCCGCGCTGTTGTATTTCAAACAACCTCTGCTGAAATCCTGGTTACCGAAGTCCCAGAGCGAAGGCCAGCCCAATGTGGCCAATTCAAGCGAAACCTATCGGCTCACCCAGGTTGAACAGCTCAATCGGGAATTGGCCAGGTTGCAGCAACAACTGGGAAGTGCCTTGACCCAAAATCTCAGTGTCAAACTGGAAGAACTCGAACAGCGTATTCGACTCGGGCGCGCCGGATTGCAGGATCTGGAATTGATCCAGTCCATTCGTGAGGATATCGGGACATTGGCTAACCAGAACCGCCCTCGTTTCCCTGGGGTTTCATCCTCTTCCGGATTGGTGGAAGGGGCTTCCTCCCTGAGGAATGTAAACATGAGTCCGGGAGCCGCAGATCCTGCCTTGCTGAGCAAAATTGCCAGGCTTGAAAATCTGCTTTACTTCAGCGTGGCCTCGATGCTGCTGGTGACGGTTGCCGCGGCGGGGTTTTGGTTGCGAAGCGGAACGAGGCTGCGGCGGTTGGACGATGAGCTGACCAGACTGCGCTTTCAGCTTGAACATCACCGCGATTGAATCAATCAGCCGATTCGATCTTGTTCCTCCCGCCTTTTTTGGCCCGATAGAGCGCTTTGTCAGCGCGTTCTATGAAAGCACGGGTGGTTTCGTCATTGCGGTAACACGCCACCCCTGCCGAAAAGGTAGGGAGGGTGATTTCTTGTCCATCTGTCTTGAATGAATACCTGGCCACCTGTTGGCGAATCTTGGTCAAAGCCATGATGGTTCCGCAGGTATCGGTGTCTGGGAGTAACAGAATGAATTCTTCTCCGCCAAAACGGGCGATGTGGTCATGGCATCTGAAAGAGGCCGAGATCTTCCTGGCGTAAGTTTGTAACACCTTGTCGCCGATGGCATGACCGTAATCGTCGTTGATTTTCTTGAAACGATCGATATCGATGATGGCCAGGCTCAGGGCGGTGGGATGGCGACGTACCCTTGCCACTTCTTCTTCCAGACGGGGTAAAAAGGGCCTGCGGTTGGGGAG
>JALVSV010000084.1 GCA_027024125.1 Methylothermaceae bacterium
GTCCCCCTCTGTATTGAATTCCCTTGAGAAGGTCGGTTACGAAACCCCTTCGCCAATTCAGGCCCAGATCATCCCCTTCATGCTGGAAGGCAGGGATGTCATCGGCCAGGCTCAAACGGGCACCGGCAAAACTGCTGCCTTTGCATTGCCTCTTTTGAGCCGCCTTGATTTGGCCCGCAAGCAACCTCAGGTGCTGGTGTTGACACCGACCCGTGAGCTGGCTATCCAGGTGGCCGAGGCGTTTCAAGGTTATGCATCCGGTCTCGAGGGATTTCATGTGCTGCCCATCTACGGTGGCCAGGATTACAAGACCCAGTTGCGGCAGTTGCGGCGTGGGCCCCAGGTGATCATTGGCACCCCTGGACGGGTTATGGACCACATGCGACGGGGGACTTTGAATCTTGAGGGGTTGAGCTGTCTGGTGCTTGATGAGGCCGATGAAATGCTGCGTATGGGTTTCATCGACGATGTCGAATGGATCCTGGAGCAGACCCCGGAAGACAGGCAGATTGCCTTGTTTTCCGCCACCATGCCACCGGCCATCCGCAAGATCGCACAAAAGCATCTGGATGAGCCGGAGCAGGTCACCATCAAGGTTAAGACCTCGACGGCGGAGAATATCCGTCAACGTTACTGGTTCGTCAACGGCACCCATAAACTGGATGCGCTGACCCGGATTCTGGAAGCCGAGGAATTCGATGGCATGATCGTGTTCGTCAGGACCAAATCCGCCACGATCGAGTTGGCGGAGAAACTGGAGGCGCGGGGTTTTTCCGCAGCGGCGATCAATGGCGATCTTTCCCAGTCGCTGCGGGAACGAACCATAGAACACTTCAAACAGGGTAAGATCGACATTCTCATCGCGACGGATGTGGCTGCCAGGGGGTTGGATGTCGACCGGGTCACCCATGTGGTCAATTACGACATTCCCTACGATACCGAATCTTATGTGCATCGGATTGGTAGAACTGGCAGGGCAGGGCGCGCCGGTGACGCGATCCTGTTCGTCTCACCCAGAGAGAGGCGGCTTTTGAGCAACATTGAACGGGCCACCCGGCAGAAGGTCGAGGAAATGCAGCTGCCTTCCACCGAGCTGATCAACAATGCCCGGATCCAGAAATTCATGCAGCGCATTACCGACACCCTGGCAGCGGGAGATCTGAGCTTCTTTATGCAAATGATCGAACAGTATCAACAGGAACACGATACACCGGCGCTGGAAATTGCTGCAGCCCTGGCCAAAATGGTGCAGGGGGATACTCCGCTGTTGCTCAAAGACGTGCCAAAATATTCCCGATCGCAACAAAAGCTGTCGAGGGAGCGGGACAGGCAGGGCAGGAAACCCGGCAAAGGAGACATCAGACGCAACCGACGCCGTGAGATTGCCATGGAACGTTTCCGTCTCGAGGTGGGACGCCGCCATGGGGTGAGGCCTGGCAATATCGTCGGTGCCATCGCCAACGAGGTTGGGATCAACGGTGAATACATCAACCATATCGATATCAGGGAAGATCACACCACCGTCGAGCTTCCCGCCGGAATGCCGAAAGAGTTGATCAATGCCCTCAAAAGAGTGAGGGTAGCAGGGCACCGGCTCAATATTTCTAGATTGTAATTCTTTATGGTCGTTCAGTGGTGCTGCTGGCATGACCGCAGAGGTAGTCCATCAGCGCCATTTTGATAGTCAAATGCGAATTAAGCGCGTATGGTTTGAGTTTTCAAAGCATCCCAACCGACCAGCAGGATGAAAGCGGCACAGAGGCGGCCAAAGATGTGGGCGAGCAATCCCTGAGTCGAGCGGACCTTACTGGCGGTTTGGATGCCTGTTTTCTCCTGGAACCAGTTGAAGAAGGATTCGATAGGTTGGCGAGTTCTGGAGATGGCGGTGGATAGGAGCTTGTCGGCGGCATCCAGGTGTTCCTCACACTTGGTTTTTTTGGGTGGGATAAACCAAATTGGCCCATCAGTCACCGAATCAGCGCCGTGATAAGCCTTATCGGTAAAAATCTGCAGGTTGTCCGGCAGATGACGGTGCATCATCTCAGGCACAGCCTTCAGGTCATGGACATTGGCCGCAGTGAGGACTAGAGACTTAGGTGTCGGCAATGCGCCCGGACTGGCTTGGGCCAGGCAATGCAGTTTGAGGCCATAGTAATAGAGCTTCTTGCTGGGGCAATAACCGGCGCCG
>JALVSV010000085.1 GCA_027024125.1 Methylothermaceae bacterium
AGCAACAGCAAATGTGCATAGCCCTGGTTGATTCCTTTGCCTGGAAGGATGATTTCGGCGGTATCGACGACACTGACCGTCCGCCCAGAGAGTTTCAAGACACCCAAAATCTGTGATGTTCTGTCACGAGTGTCCAGGTCTTCGGGTCGCAATACCGATGTCGCAACGATCTGTTGTGCGGGAACGGAAAAGCAGAGGCTCCCCAACCGGAACCTGACGATGGCAAGTTCATCTTTGTCTCCGCTCGCAGATCGGGGGGCATCGATCCTATGCCAGGCAAGATCTTCAGACTCCGTGAAGGATTGGTCCTTTACCGGCCCATCGCCGGATGGCTGCATCTGCTCTGGTGGATGTTCCGGAGCTTGCTGCCGCTGTTGCAGGCAATCGATCCCTGATGCCAACAATCCATCAAAATACATGCTCAGCGCAGCATCTTGGGAAGACGGCGGTTTCTCCCGGTTTCGCCCGCTCATGCCGAAAGCACCTCGGGGGTTTTATCCGCCTCCTGCTCCAGCAGGAAATTCAACAGAGTGCCATAGGCCATCGCCGCTCTGGAACTTGGCCGGTAGATGGCGATTGGCAAATGTGCCTGGCTGGCTTCCCGGATCTTGGTGTCTAGGGGAATCACACCCGACCAGAGATGATCGCCATAGCGTTGCGACAGGATTTCCAAAATCTCCCTGGAAACCCGTGGACGGCGATCGTAAAGCGTGGGAACGATGAGGTAAGGATGTGATTGCCCTCGAGAATGGCGGATCATTTCCAGGGTCCGCAACATTCTTTCCAGCCCCTTGAGTGCCAGGAAATCCGCCATCACTGGTATGATCAGACGATCGCAGGCCGCAAGGGCATTGATCATCAATACCCCCAGCATGGGAGGACTGTCAATCAGAACCGTATCGTAGTGCCCGGACAAATGGCGCAATGCCTGCCTGATCACCAGCCCCAAACCTTCAAAGGAAGCAGCTTGGCGCTCGATGGTCGCCAATGCCATGGTCGCAGGCAGGATATCCAAACCTTCCACATCGGTGCGCTGAATATGTCGTAGCGGATCTGGTTGATTCCTTTCCATGGCGTCATGGAATAGATCGTAGACTCCATGGGAGACCGATTCTGTCGCCAGACCGAAATAGCTGGTCAAAGAGCCATGAGGATCAAGATCCACCACCAGTACAGTTTCACCCTGGGCGGTCAGTCCACCTGCCAGACTGGCCACGGTGGTGGTCTTGCCCACCCCGCCCTTCTGATTGGATATCGCCCAGATACGCATTATCTCGCCTCACTCATTGCTTCTGTTTCAGCCGGCACAGCCTTTTCCCTGCCATTGGTCATCACCTGATAGCGGGCCATGTTCCTGGCCTGTAACACCATCACCACCCGGCGGTTGCGATTGCGCCCCTGGGGAGTCGAATTGTCTGCCACTGGATGGTATTCACCATAACCCACCGCCGCCAGGCGTGGCTGGGCTATCCCCTGGGCCGCCAGACGCCGCACCACGCTGGCCGCACGGGCCGCCGACAACTCCCAGTTGGATGGAAACCGGGGCGTATGAATGGGAACGTTGTCCGTATGTCCCTCGATCGTGACCGGATTGGCCGGCATCTGCCTGACGATCTCGGCCAGTTTGCCCAGCACGGCATCGGCACCGCTGCCAAGTTCCGCGCTGCCACTTGGAAACAACAGACTGCTTTTCATCTCCACCACCACCCAAAACCGGTGATGTTCGACGGCTACCAGATCCTCGTCGATATAGGGAGCCATCACCTCCTCGATCTGCTCGGAGATCTTTTCCAGCATCACCAATTCTTCTGCCCCACCTTCCAGAATGGATGAAGCGCTGACAGAACGGGGGATTTCACCCACCTGGATCGGATCCGTCACCCGTAAAACGTTGTCTTCCTGCTCCTTGAACGCCTTTTCCATGGATTCTGCCAGGACTTTGTATTTGCCGGCGCTCAGATTCGACAAGGCGTACATCACCACGAAGAAGGCAAACAGGAGGGTAATGAAATCGGCATAGGACACTAACCAGCGATCATGATGATCACCCTGCTCCACCTCGAAACGCTTTTGGAGTCCCCGTTTCTTCATGCCAGAAATCCCCGGAGCTTCAATTCCACATTGTGGGGGTTCTCCCCCTCTGCGATGGCCAGAATACCTTCCAACATCAGCTCCCTGGCGACGCCCA
>JALVSV010000086.1 GCA_027024125.1 Methylothermaceae bacterium
GGCTTCGACCACATCGGATATCAACACTTCCATTTGTGCACGAATATGACGATTGATTTCTTCCCATGCTTCCGGATTTTTCTCTGCGTAACGCAACGTTGCCTGAAAACGTATCTTCAGTCGAACCTCGATGGTACAGAGCCCGGAAAACAGTGCCACCGCTGTTTCGATCTGCCAGGTCTCCACTGGCATGGAATAGAGCCTGTGATAGAACCGTTGCCGGAAACCGGAAGGCCGCAGGAACAAACGATCGATTGGGCCCAGCCTGACTTGCACCAGATGGCGACCGGCCTCGAAACCCGGCTCCCAAGTATCGTTTCCCGCGGGTGACTCAGAAAGCAGAAGCAAGAAATCATCCATGTTTTCTGACTTTTTCACCATCAGCGTCGCATCGATTGGTTGTCTGCTGGCTTGTCCGAATCTGATTCAACCGATCACTCATCTGTTCAGCCACGAGAGAATACAAAGCAGGAGAAAACTCGACCGTTTTCTTGTCCACCTTACGCAACAACCCACGCTTGAGCAACAGTCCAACGGCAAACAATCGTGGCCAGTCAGAATAGCGACGGGCCCGCTCGAGCTCATTTTTCTCTATCACCAACTCCAGCTCGTCGTTTTCATTGATACGATAATCCTGAAATTGGCCTAACAATTTCAGAGCCAGGGTTTTCTCGTCAGCACTCAAGGGGGCAGGCGCACTCAGCTCGAGGCGATAGGATAACAATACCGTGAACAAATCCACCATCGCCGCACACAAAAATGCAAACAGGGAGAAGTTCTCCCACATGGCAAAGGAAGGACGAACCTTTTGCACCAATTGCGCATGGGTGATCACCTGGGGCTTGGGCAACACCTTTCCTCCAAACCTGGCAGCAATGGCATTGAATTGGCGGTAGACCTGCTGCAAAGACTCCAACATCTTCTGGTACAGGGATCGCTTCACTTGTGTCCCATCAAGACGGTTCAGAGCCGTTTGCAATTGGCCGATCTGCAGATCCAGGGAGGTCAATGACTGCTCGAGCTCATCCAGACGCACTTGCTGCTGCTGGACGATCTCATGGTAATGACGCCAAAAAGGACCTTTCCCCACAATCCCCTGGTGTCTTGGAGGAATCACCGGGTGGGTTCCAAAATAGGCCTGTTGGGCATCTTGTTGCGCCACCTGCAATCTTTGCTGCTGGTGCTGCAACAGTTCGGTTTTGGTGATTTGTATCTCCTTCAGATAGTCATTGATCTTGCGGCTGACTTCCGCAAGGCGCGCCAGGTAGATTTGATCCTGGTTGGCCACTTCATAGAATTTGAAATAGGAAAAAGATACCGATGCCGCCAGGCTGATCAATAGGGAAAGCCATATGCTCAGAAAGCGGGTTGGGTTGGCCTTCCACCTGATCGAAGCCAATTCCAGAGAGCAGATCACGATGATGGACTGGATGGCAATGGTGATGATCAGGGCGATCCACGGGGTAATAAAATGGGACATCCCATAATAGGTAGTGAACCCGGAAGCCAGGCTGAGCAGCAGAACGATGGGAATGGTCCAGATTCTGAGCAGGCTAACGAAGAGGGTCTGGGTCTGGTCTATTTTATGAGCGAGCCATCCGGTCATGGCAAACTCCAGGAAGTTGAAATCAGAACCTCACAGGACAGAGGTCATTCTAACCGAAGTCATCCATAATCCTAATCATCTGAACCAATACAACCCCATTTCATTGAGTTTCATCCTCCTTCCATATATCGCCTTGAAGTTATGTATCCACTTCACTGGCCATTGAGGCTCGCGGCCACAATGTATCGTCGCAGTGTTCAAGCAAGAGTGTCTCCAGGATCTCCGCATCAGCCAGGGCCTGGCGAAACCAGCGGGAGGCAGCTGGATTATTCATGATTTCATGTATTGAAGGGGTCATGACTCCATGTTCCCATGCTTTTATTCATTGATGGCTTGTTTTTATCTGCTCTGGTTTTCCAGGCAGGCTTTCCATTGGGTCTTGCCATCCCAGGCATCAAACAGTCTCTGACCATGACCATTGATTTCCGCCAGGGTACGCGGTTTGCGATTCCCGGAATTGGGGAAGACCAGATACCATACGCCATCACTGGTGCCGCCCCGCTTGGGGTCGCTTGGAATGCCAAGCGCCTTCGCCAGCGCGATGGAGCCCTCACCGATTTGATTCCGAGGCCCTTTGTC
>JALVSV010000087.1 GCA_027024125.1 Methylothermaceae bacterium
TCGGCCTGATGAATGCTGGTGAATCCACCACCATCACCCTCCGAGTTATCCCTTCGGCAAGTGGCGAAATCACCAACACGGCACAGGTTTCCGGATTTGGGACCGACCCGAACCCCAACAATAACTCAGTATCGGTCACCACCACAGTCTCTCCAGCCGGTGGTGCTGGGAATACGGGCTGGAACGATCCCCTGTTCCCTGATCAGTGGCATTTGCAAAATACAGGTCAAGGTGGAGGTTTACCTGGCGCCGATGTCAATGTAATGCCAGCATGGGCGGGTGGTTTGACAGGGAAAGGAATTCAGATCGCCATCGTCGACGATGGATTGGAGATCAGACACGAAGATTTAGTAGCCAATACTAACAATACACTTCATCACGATTGGATAGGCAACGACAACGATCCAACAGGGGGCAGCCATGGAACATCGGTTGCAGGCATCGCTGCCGCCGATGGCAACAATGACAGAGGCATCGTCGGTGCCGCACCTGATGCTGATCTCATTGGCCTCAGGTTACTGGGCGCCAACAGTGAGACCAATGAGGCATCCGCACTGAACTATCATCCTGATATCGTGGATTTGTCCAGCAATAGTTGGGGACCTGCTGATACCGGCGAACAACTGGCCGGCCCCGGACCTCTCACGGAAGCAGCCATCACAGATGGCGCTATTCATGGTCGAGGTGGAAAAGGGATCATCTATTGCTGGTCTGGCGGCAATGGTGGCGACAATGACAATTCCAATTACGATGGTTATGCCAATCTCCGCTACACTATTGCGGTCGCTGCTTCCACCAACAGAGGAAAGCGTGCGTACTACTCCGAAAAGGGGGCCAACATTTTGGTCAATACCCCATCGAGTGGAGGAACATTAGGCATCACCACGACAGATCGCACGGGTTTTAACGGCTACGATTTTGGTAATTATACGGATAAATTCGGCGGGACCTCCGCATCGAGCCCTTTGGCTTGTGGACTCATCGCACTGTTACTGGAAGCAAATCCCAACCTTGGCTGGCGTGATGTCCAATTTATTTTGGCGACCACTGCCTATCAGAACGACCGTGAAGATTCAGACTGGATGATTAACGGTGCTGGGTACCCCATCAACCACAAGTATGGATTCGGGCGCATCGACATTGCCGCTGCAGTGGAAACTGCAAAAAAGTGGATACCACTGGATAAAGAAATCACCACGGGCGGAGAGGCATCTCCAATATCCCCCATACCCGACAACAACCCGAATGGCATCGAGTCCAGCATAGAAATCACTCAGGATTTCCAGGTCGAATCGGTGGAGGTCATTTTCAATGCCGATGATCATCCATTCTGGGGGGATCTCGATGTTAGGCTAACAGCCCCCTCCGGCACTGTCAGCATCCTGGCCGAGCAACATGATTCTGGTGAGCTGCATAGCGCCCACTATTCCAATTGGAGGTTCACCTCGATACGTCATCTCGGGGAATCATCAAAGGGCATATGGACCCTGACGGTCAGGGATTTAGCCCCAGGCAACACCGGTACTTTTCAGTCATGGAAACTAAATATCTACGGTTCGAAATCAAATACTTCTCCGCCTCCTTCCGAAGCGTCATCTGATCTTGCGATAGAACTGCAGGACAATCCCGACCCTGCCCAACTGGGACGAAGTTTACTTTACACAGCCACCGCGGCAAACCGAGGGCCAGATGCGGCCACAGGGGTAAGTGCCCAAATTTCCCTGCCTACTCAATGGCAAGTGACCAGGATGTCCTCAAGTCAGGGAAATTGTACTGAGGGATCAACGGTAACCTGCAACCTGGGAACCCTAGAAGTCGATGCTCAGGCCCAAATCGATATAGAAGTGATTCCGTCAACGACAGGTAGCACAACTGTCAATGCCACCCTGACTTCTGACCAAACAGACCCCAATCCCAAAAACAATCATGCCACGGAAACCACCACAATTGTCGACAACCAAATCACTTATCCTCTTACGGTGAACGTCCTCGGATCCGGCTCGGTCACGAGCGATCCACCTGGTATCAGTTGCCCCGGTGACTGCAAGGAGGATTTTCCAGAAACAACCACAGTGACGCTGTTCGCCCACCCCCCCCAAGGGAGAAAAGTTCTATGGTTTGGCAGCTGTTCGGGTATACAAACCACCTGTCAAGTCAAAATGACGGGGGCAAAGAATATAAC
>JALVSV010000088.1 GCA_027024125.1 Methylothermaceae bacterium
GGAGGAGGGATCGTGGCCGATTCCGATGCCCGTAGGGAATATCAGGAAAGTTTCGATAAGGCAGCAGCCTTGATTGAGGTATTGTCAGAATTCCAGGTCGCGTCCGATCGTGTGGGTGGTTAAGCTGGGGGGCAGCCTCGCTCATGATGAGGCGCTGCTCGGCTGGTTGAAAGTACTTTGCCAGCCAGATCTGCGGCAAATCGTCATCGTTCCAGGGGGCGGGCTTTTTGCTGATCAGGTCCGGCAAGCCCAAAGCCGGTGGTGCTTCAGTGAACGGGCGGCCCATGACATGGCCATCCTGGCCATGCACCAGATGGGCACGATGTTTGCGGCCCTTGCCCCCGGGTTGACGATCGCCCAGGGGGTAATGGGAGTTAGAAAGGCAATCGAACGAGGGCGCACGGCTGTGTGGCTGCCGGATCCATCGGAGCTTGGCCAGGAAGGAGTACCTGCCAGTTGGGATGTGACCTCGGACAGCCTGGCGGCCTGGTTGTCCGGCAAGTTGGCCGTCCGGGATCTGATTCTGGTCAAATCGCTGATGCCGCCCAGCCAGGAACCGGCAGAACTGCAGCGGCTGGGGATCGTCGATCCAGCATTCATGACCTGGCTTCCCGACAGTGTCCGGTTTCGGTGTTATCACCGCAATCAATTCAGAAGCTGGCAAAGGGATTTCGGTCCCGGTGAACGACTGACTGGTGCCAGGGAAATGACTCCGCGTTAAAGTTTTTCTGGGCCAGACCGCTAACTGTTATAACCTTTTTCCATCTCCAGCGGTCAGGTAAGGTAGCAGCCATGTCTTCTGTCAACGTCCAGTTATCCCAAATTTTGAGGTCCGGATTCTTCGGTGCCATGCAACAACCCCATGTTCAGGTAGGATCTGGCCAGAAAAATCCCCAGGTCCCGATGGAAAGGCAGGATCATGCCGATGAGGGGCGGCAAAGGGATAGTGCACTGAGCCGGTCTCAGGCGGTCGATGCATCGTCCCCGATGGAGGCCGGTGAGCTTCCCAGGAAAGCAAAGGCTGATTCGGCTGTCATCGATACCAGCACCTCGGACCATGCGAAATCAGCATCCATGGGGGCCGTGTTTCATGACGTCGCCTTTCAGGAGAGCCGGTCCCTGAGTCTGGAGATCGAAACCGTGGACGGGGACGTTGTGACTCTGCGCCTCGATCGATCATCCAGCGGTTCCAAGACCTTGTACGGAGCCGTTGATGCAGCCGGCAGTCGTGTTGCCATTCAGCAGACTATGGAGAGCGGTACCCAACTGGAGTTCAGCATCGAGGGTGATCTGAGCAAGGAGGAGCGATACGCCATCAAAGACCTGGTCCATCAATTGGACAAGCTTGCCGACAAGTTTTTCCTCGGCGACATGGAAGGGGTCATGAAACGATTGGGGTCCCTGGGGTTCAACGAGCAACAATTGGCGGGTTTCAGCTTCGATCTCGGTTATCAGCAGAGCGTCCAGGCGGTGAGCGCATACTATGAAACCGTGAATGGCGCAGTTCCCGATGATCTGGCCAAAGCCGCTAAATTCTCAGGAGAAATCAAGCAGCTTCCCCGGCCCCAATTTATGAAGCATCCGGGACGCGACATCGGCAAGCTGTTTTCTGAAATGGTCGAACACAAGGCAAGGGAAGGCGGTTACGAAAAACCTTCCCGGGACATTCTCCAGCGACTTGAGTCCTTGATGAGGACAACCTTCGAATTGGCCGATACAAGGAAGACAGCGTAACGCCTGTGGGCAGGCAGCGGTCTGTCTTCCGCTGTCTTCCTCCTGTGCTTCCCGATTCAGGAAATGCCGTTTTCCCGCAATGCCCTCATCACGGTTTCTCCAATCTGTGCGGGATTTCGAGCGACGTATAACCCCAATTCTTCCATGACATCCATCTTTGCCTTGGCCGTGTCGTCTTCGCCTGCGATGATGGCACCGGCATGGCCCATGCGGCGCCCGGGCGGAGCAGACAGTCCGGCAACGAAACCGATCACCGGTTTTTGCATGTTTTCCCTGGCCCAGCGGGCGGCTGCCACTTCCTGGGGACCGCCAATCTCTCCTATCAAGACCACGGCATCGGTTTCCGGATCTTTTTCGAATGCCTTGAGCACCGTGACGAAGTCGGTACCATTGACAGGGTCTCCGCCAATGCCGACCGAGGTGGATTGTCCAAGTCCCAGGGCTGTCATCTGTTCCACTGCTTCGTAGTTGAGGGTTCCCGAGCGGGAAACGACGCCGATCCGACCCGGCCGATAGATATGTGCCGGCATGATGCCGACCTTGCATTCACGAGGTGTGATGATACCCGGGGTATTGGGGCCGATCACGAGACAGGCATCGCCTTGGGTCTCCCAGCGAATCTGGCGGTAACGCTGGACTCTGATCATGTCCTGGACGGGGATGCCGTCAGCAATGCTGACCGCGACCCGGATACCGGCATCAATCGCTTCCATGATGGCGTCGGCGGCGAATGCGGGAGGGACGAAAATGGCAGAGACATCAGCACCGGTTTCGCGCACCGCCTCGGCGACGGTATCGAAAACCGGTAGTCCCAGATGGGTGCTGCCTCCCTTGCCAGGCGTGACTCCACCGACCACCTGGGTCCCGGTTCTGATGGCTTCCTCGGCGTGAAAGGTGGCATGCTGGCCGGTAAAGCCCTGGAAGATGACCTTGGATCGTTTATTGACGAATATGCTCATGTTTGCTCTCCCTTGACGGTGGCCACGGCCTTGGCTGCGGCGTCATCGAGATTGTCTGCCTGCAAAAAAGGCAGCTTGGATTCTTCCAGGATCTTCCGCCCCTCTTCCACGTTGGTCCCCGCCAGGCGCACCACCATTGGCAGATCGATATTGAGAGTGGTATAGGCCTGAATCAGTCCCGTGGCGATCCAGTCGCAGCGGTTGATGCCGGCGAAAATGTTGATGAGCAGGGCCTTGACATTGGGATCCTCCATCACGATCCGGCAGGCGTTGGTGACTTTCTCCGGCGATGCACCGCCACCCACATCCAGGAAGTTCGCCGGTTTGCCGTCGTGAAGAGTGATGGCGTCCATCGTCGCCATGGCAAGTCCTGCGCCATTGACGATGCAGCCTATGTCCCCGTCCAGGGCGATATAGTTGAGATCGTGTCCCGAGGCTTCGACTTCCTTGGGGTCCTCCTCTTCCAGATCCCGCAATTCATTGATATCGGGATGCCGGTAAAGGGCGTTGTCATCGAAATTGAACTTGGCGTCGAGGCAGATCAGCTTGTCACCTGCGACCTGGGCCAGGGGATTGATCTCCACTTGCAGAGCGTCCTTGTCACGGAAACAGCGGTACAGGCGTTTCATGATTCGGACCAGCTGGGTCATCCGTGTCTTGTCGTTCATTCCAAGGGCGGCTGCCACTTTCCGGCATTGGAAATCCGCCAGCCCCAGAGCAGGATCGATGGTTTCGGTGATGATCTTTTCAGGGCTGTGGCTGGCCACCTCCTCGATTTCGGTTCCGCCTTCCCTGGAAGCCACGATGGTGACCCGCTGAGTCGCCCGGTCGATGACGAAGCTGAGATAGAGTTCATTCTGGATATCACTGGCTTCTTCCACCAGGATGCGTTTGACGACTCTTCCCTGGGGGCCGGTCTGATGGGTCACCAGATTCATGCCGATCATTTCATCGGTGATGCGCCCGACTTCTTCTATCGAATCGGCCACCTTGACGCCACCGGCTTTGCCCCGGCCACCAGCGTGGATCTGGGCTTTGACGACCCAGCGCTGTCCACCGATTTGTTCGGCTACTGCCTGGGCCTGGCTGTCGGAAAATGCGACATTGCCTGCAGGTACGGCAACGCCGTAGGATCTGAGCAGCTCCTTGGCTTGATACTCGTGTATATTCACCTTATTAACAACTCCTTAAATACGGCAAACCCGTCAAGGGCGACGGGCGTTGATTTGGTCAATTTTCGCGATCAGATTTTCTGCCATTTTGATCGAAGCGGCATCAATCAGGCGTCCATCCAGGGAAACCGCTCCCTTGCCCTCTCTTGCGGCTTCCTCCATGGCTTCGAGGATGCGGCGGGCCTTGTCGACTTCGTCCTCGGAAGGGGTGAACACTTCATTGGCCAGAGTGATCTGGGAGGGGTGGATGGCCCATTTGCCTTCGCACCCCAAAGCGGCGGCCCGCCGGGCGGCGGCTGTATATCCTTCGGGGTCGCTGAAGTCTCCAAAGGGACCATCGATGGGGCGCAGGCCATTGGCGCGGCAGGCGACCACCATCCGGGCGATGGCGTAATGCCATTGATCTCCCCAATGTCGCTCACGATGTCCGTCTGCCAGAGGGTCGGTCAAAATGGAATAGTGCGGATTGGCGCCTCCAATGTTGGTGGTCCGCGCCTGAACGGATGCAGCATAGTCGGCGACACCGAATACCATGGCTTCGAGTCTTTCAGGGCAGGCCCGGGCGATTTCCCGAACGTTGTCCATGCCGGCTGCGGTCTCGATCAGGATGTGCAGATTGATCGGTTCAAGCCCCTTTGCCTGTTCGATCTGCTCCAGCAGGGTGGCAACAAAATAAATATCCTCTGGGCCGTTGACCTTTGGAATCAGGAGGGTGTCTAAGGTGTCTCCTGCCTGTTCGACCACATCGACGATATCGCGATAACAAAAATGAGTGTCCAGTCCGTTGATTCGCACCGAAACCGAGCATCTGGACCAGTCATATTGCTGCAGTGCTGTGATGACGTTGATGCGTGCCTGTTCTTTGTCGTCGGGCGCGACTGCATCTTCCAGATCCAGAAATACGATATCTGCTCCAGCTTGTGGCGCTTTTTCCAGCATTCTCGGATTGCTGCCGGGGACGGCCAGTTCACTTCGATGGAGACGGTTCTTTACGGCCATGTTTGATCTCGTCTTGGGTGTTGGTGGGTAGCTACAGCCAAGGATCGAATGGCTTGGATGGGGAATTCGATCGGGACTGCAGCCGCCTAAAAACCGTCCATTATACGACGAAAAATGGGTCATGATGGATAGGATAAGAAAGCGCCTCGAGATTACAGTTTCCCTATACCGTGTATTGTCGGTTAAAATAAAGAGTTTTTATCAACAACCTTATATTTAAATTATCAAGAGGGATCCATGGCAATAGAACGCACGCTTTCGATCATCAAACCCGATGCAGTGGCCAAGAATGTGATCGGTGAGATTGTCAGCCGTTTCGAGAAAGCGGGCCTGGCGATCGCAGCTATGAAAATGCTGCACCTGACCCGCGAACAGGCGGAAGGTTTCTATGCGGTCCACAAGGAGCGTCCCTTTTTTGGCGAGCTGGTGGAATATATGATTTCTGGCCCTGTGGTGGTGCAGGTTCTCGAAGGGGAAGACGCCATTGCCAGGAACCGGGAGCTGATGGGTGCCACGAATCCAAAAGATGCGGCACCAGGGACCATTCGTGCAGATTTCGGTGAAAGCATCGAGGCCAATGCCGTGCATGGATCCGACGGTCCTGACACTGCGGCATGGGAAATAGGTTATTTCTTTAGCGAAAATGAAATTTGTCCCCGTTTTGGAGCATGATTCAGGCGGAGTGACCACCACGGATCAGGAAAACCGGGTGAATCTTCTCGGTCTGGATCGGAAAGCGCTGGAATTATGGTTCCAAGGGATTGGAGAGAAAAGCTACCGGGCCCACCAGGTACTGAAATGGGTTCATGCCCGGGGGGTGGTGGATTTTGATGCCATGACGGATCTGGGCAAATCCCTAAGATCCCGCCTAAAGGAAGAGACCTGCCTGGACTTGCCGCTGGTCGTTCAAACCCAGGTCTCCCGTGACGGTACCACCAAGTGGTTGATGGCTCTGGAGGACGGTAACCGGATCGAGACTGTCTTTATTCCCGAAGCCAATCGGGGGACTCTGTGTGTCTCCTCACAGGTGGGGTGTGCGTTGAACTGTGCATTTTGCGCCACGGCCAGGCAGGGCTTCAGCCGCAATCTGAACACCGCAGAGATCATTGGCCAGGTCTGGCAGGCTCATCGCAGCCTGGAGCAGGGCAACATCACCAACGTCGTCCTCATGGGGATGGGTGAACCATTGCTCAATTTCGCGGCCGTGATACCCGCTTTGGAGTTGATGATGGATGACCTGGCATACGGATTGGCAAAGCGGCGGGTGACCGTATCCACCGCTGGTCTGGTGCCTGCCATCGACAGGCTGGCGCAGGTTTCCGATGCCAGTCTGGCAGTTTCCCTGCATGCAACCACGGACGCTCTCCGGAATGAACTGGTACCGATCAATCGTAAGTATCCCCTGGATCAGTTGCTCGATGCCTGTCATCGTTTCATTCACTGCGACCGCCAGCGAGGACGCAAAATCACCTGGGAATATGTCATGATTGATGGCGTCAACGACTCGGTTGCCGATGCCAGGCGTTTGGTCAAGTTGCTCAGCCACATTCCCTCAAAGGTCAATCTGATACCGTTCAACAGCTTCGAAGGGGTGGATTTTAAGCGCTCTCCCCAGGAGTCGATCAACCGTTTCCAGGCTGTTTTGCAGGCGGCGGGATATCTGACCACCGTTCGCAGGACACGGGGGGACGATATCGATGCGGCTTGTGGTCAACTGGTGGGCAGGGTCAAGGCAAAATCATTCCCAAGACACCGCACCATTCCGCTGAAACTTGTGGCGGGGTGAACGAATGTTACAAAGTAAACGGCGGATCTTGTTCCTGTCCTTGTGTCTGGTGCTGGTGTTTGGCGGTTGTGCTTCCACTCCAGAGCCGGATATTCCAGAAGAAAAGCCCATCGACACACATAAGCTGTCAAGAATTTATTCC